>NZ_JBBEUD010000006.1:0-265877 GCF_037402475.1 Caulobacter sp. CCG-8 | reverse complement strand
AGGTCCCAAGGCGCAAGACGAACCTCGGCGAAGACCGGCGGGTCGACGGGGCCGGGAGATTCAAACCGGCCCGTTCCAGGATCAGTCGGAGTCGCCAACGGCCCCTTCCGGGCGACCTGATCCTGCCCGCCCGAGGGGGAACGTCGACCGGGATGAAACAGGCCCTCAGTCGCCGTCCCTTGAGAAGAACGGTTTCGCGGAGCGGTCGAGCCAAGCCGAAACGCAAACACAAAACTCACGGTCTCCGGGCGAAGCCCGGCCCGCTCCGCGCCTCCCCATCAGCTCACGGCCAAATTGGCGTGGGATCACACCCCCTTGCCCCCACCTGACCGCTTCGCGGTCTGTCCGCCCCCGTAGGGGGCGGAGCCTTCGCACCGGCGCTCTTCCCCCTCCGGGGGAAGACGACCGCGAAGCGGTCCGTAGGGGGCAAGCGGTCGCCGCGCCAACCCAGGAAAGGAATCCCTCCCATGCCCAAGTCCAAGCCGCCCCGCCGCCGCAAGATCCGCCGCGCCAACGACCTTCGCGTGCTGATGCTCGAGAGCATCCGCGCCGCCCTGGCCCTCAATGACGCGATCATCGCCAAGATCGACGAAGTGCTCGACCGCTATCCGCCGGGAAAGGACAGGAACGCCCTGCTGACCTGGCGGGAGGAGATCAAGTCGCATCGGCCGGGCCTGCTGGCGAGCCGGGCCGACGCCATGAATCCGTGATCGGTCTGGCTCGAACACCGAAAGACAGACAAAGATCGGCCCGCATGGGTCTCGACCCCGTCTCTCGTCGTTCTATGGTCAAGCCCCATGCGTCGCCGCGGGATGGTCCGTTTGACAGCCGAGAACACCGACGGCCTGCGTCTCAGAGCCCGACTGCGCGCCCTCTATCACGGCGCCTCGCCCACCTCGGTGCGGTTCCGCTACGGGATCATCGTCATCGACCTGGCGATCATCGCCTTCTTCGTCGCCGCGCCGCTGATGCGCCGGCACGGCTGGACCTTCTACGCGATCGACTACGGGGTGGCGGCCTTCCTGGCCCTGGACCTCCTGGCCCGGGCCGTCGCCCACGGCGAGATCAAGGCCTGGCTGAAGAAGCCGATCACCTGGATCGACCTGTTCGTGCTGGCCACCCTGCTGTTCCCGGCCTGGCTGTTCAATTTCGGCTTCCTGCGGGTGGTGCGGCTGTGGACCCTGATCCACAGCGAGTTCTTCTGGCGCACGGTCGGCCGGCGATACGACGACACCCGGGTGGAGCAGATCACCCGCGCGGCCTCCACCCTGGTGACTTTCGTCTTCGTGGTGACGGGCTTCGTCTATTCCAGCTTCGCCGGACGGCACGCGGGCATCGGCGGCTATGTGGACGCCCTCTATTTCACCGTCACCAGCCTGACGACCACCGGCTATGGCGACGTCACCCTGCCGGGGGTCTGGGGCAAGCTCCTGTCGATGGCGGTGATGCTGGGCGGGGTGTCGCTGTTCATCGGCCTGATCCAGTCGATCCTGCGGCCGCACAAGGTGACCTTCCCCTGCCCGTGCTGCGGCCTGCGCAAGCACGACCCCGACGCCGTGCACTGCAAGGCGTGCGGCCAGGTGCTGAACATCCCCAACGACGGCGATTAGCCGAGCGAGGTCTGGCGCCGGGCGGCTTTTGCGATACCGTCACGATCCATAAAGCGCCGCTTCGCGCGGTCACCCCTGTCACGACAGTCGCCGGATCCCCAGATGCGCAGTCTGCTTCTCGCCCTCCTCGCCTCCACGAGCCTGATGACCTTCTCCGACGCCCAAGCCGCCGACCCCGCCCCCAACACCGAAGCCCGCACGCCCCTGGCCGAGCTGGGCAAGGACGATCCCTACAAGTGGATGGAGGAGATCGAGGGCGAAAAGCCGCTGGCCTGGGCCAAGGCCGAGAACACCCGCAGCCTGGGCGTGCTGCAGGGCGACAGCCGCTACGCCGGCCTGGAAGGCCAGGCCCTGGCCATCCTCAACGCCAAGGACCGGGTGCCCGGCGTGTCGTTCGCCGGCGACGGGACCCTGCGCAACTTCTGGCAGGACGCCGACCACGTGCGCGGCCTCTGGCGCGCGACCACGCTGGACAGCTACCGCACCGCCACGCCCGCCTGGGAGACGATTCTCGACATCGACGCCTTGGCCAAGGCCGAGAACGCCAACTGGGTGTTCAAGGGCGCCGGCTGCCTGCCGCCCGACGAGACCCGCTGCCTGGTCACCCTGTCGAACGGCGGCAAGGACGCGGTGACGATCCGCGAGTTCGACACCAGGACCAAGGCCTTCGTGCCCGGCGGCTTCGTCCTGCCCGAGGGCAAGCAGAACGTCAGCTGGCTGGACCAGGACACCCTGCTGGTGGCCCGCGAATGGGAGCCGGGCCAGGTGACCCAGTCGGGCTATCCCTACGTGGTCAAGACGCTGAAGCGCGGCCAGGCCCTGGCCGAGGCCAAGGAGCTGTTCCGGGGCACGCCGGAGGACGTCTCGGCCTCGGCCTACACCCTGACCGACGCCGACGGGAAGGTCGTGGCCGTGCTGGCCAATCGCGGGGTCAGCTTCTTCGAGGCCGAGACCCATCTGCTGACCGACAAGGGCGCGGTGAAGCTGCCCTTCCCGCTGAAACACTCGATCCAGGGCTATGTCGCCGGCCAGCTGGTGATGTCGCTGGAGCAGGACTGGCCCGAGAAGGGCTTCAAGACCGGCGACCTGATCAGCCTGGACCTGGCGGCCCTGAAGGCCGACCCGGCCAAGCCCGCGCCCGTCCTGGTGCTGCGCCCCACCGCCAGGCAGTCGGTCGAGAGCGTCACCACCACCCGCGACAAGCTGGTGGTCGGCCTGCTGGACAACGTCACCGGCGCGGCCCTGGCCTACAGCCACGGCCCCAAGGGCTGGACCTCGCAGAAGCTGGCCCTGCCGGCCAATTCGACGATCGGCCTGGGCTCGGCCTCGCAGAAGGACGACCGTCTGTTCGTCAGCGTGACCGGCTATCTGACCCCCTCGACCTACTGGCTGGCCGACGCCGCCTCGCTGAAGCTGGAGCAGGTCAAGGCCTCGCCGGCCCGCTTCGACGCCTCGACCCATGTGGTCGAGCAGTTCGAGGCGACCAGCAAGGACGGGACCAAGGTCCCCTACTTCGTGGTCCGGCCCAAGGGCGTGAAGTACGACGGCCAGGCGCCGACCCTGCTCTACGCCTATGGCGGCTTCCAGGCCTCGATGACCCCGGCCTATTCGGGGGTGATGGGCAAGCTGTGGCTGGAGCGCGGCGGCACCTATGTGGTGGCCAACATCCGCGGCGGCGGCGAGTTCGGGCCCGCCTGGCACAACGCCGGCCTCAAGGAGAACCGCCAGCGGGTCTATGACGACTTCTTCGCCGTCTCCCAGGACCTGATCACCCGCAAGATCACCTCGCCGCGCCGGCTGGGGATCATGGGCGGCAGCAACGGCGGCCTGCTGATGGGCGTGGCCCTGACCCAGCGGCCCGAGCTCTACAACGCCATCGTCGTGCAGGTGCCGCTGTTCGACATGATCCGCTACACCCAGATCGGGGCCGGGGCCTCGTGGGTGGGCGAATACGGCGATCCGACCATCCCGTCCGAGCGGGCGGTGATCGCCAAGTACGACCCCTATTCCAACCTCAAGGCCGGCCAGAAATATCCCGAGGTGTTCATCGAGACCTCGACCAAGGACGACCGCGTCCACCCGGCCCACGCCCGCAAGGCGGCCGCGCGGCTGGAGGAACTGGGCTATCCGGTGCTGTACTACGAGAACATCGACGGCGGCCACGCGGCCAGCGCCAACCTGGCCGAGACGGCCCGGCGCCAGGCCCTGGAATATGTCTACCTGTCCAAGAAGCTGATGGACTGACGGGGCATGGACGGCCCGGAGCGTCATGTTTTCCGGGCCGTAAACCCTAGTTCAATCTATCGGGGCCAGTATCCGTCCTCGAATTTCCGGCGTCCGCCGGATCGAGGTTTGCCTTGAAGATCGACGTCTTCCCCGCCCTGGAACTGCCCGCGGAGGTCGCCGTGGCCTGGTCGGCCGTCCAGGCCGGCGAGCCGCGCCTCGACAGTCCGTTCCTGTCGCCCCAGTGGGCCCAGGCCGTGGCCCGGGCGCGCGGGCCGACCAACGGCGCCAGGGTCGCGGTCCAGTCCGACGCCGCCGGCCGTCCCTCGGGCTTCCTGGCCGTGCGCAAGCGCGGCTCCACCGCCATGCCGGTCGGCGCGCCGATGAGCGACTACCAGGCCCTGGTGGCGCGCGACGGCTTCCGCGCCGATCCGCGCGCCATGCTCCGGGCCCTGGGCGTCTCGCGCTACGACTTCTGCCACATGCTGGCCGACGACCCGGCCTTCCAGGGCTGCGCCCGCGGACGGGACGTCTCCTGGGTGGTCGAGGTCGCCGACGGCTACGCCGCCTACGAGGCCGAACGCAAGGCGGCCGGGGTCGGCGCGCTCAAGGACATCGACAAGAAGCGCCGCAAGGTCGAGCGCGAGGTCGGCCCGACCCGCTTCACCGCCCTGTCGGACTCGCGCGCCGACTACGACCGGCTGATCGCCTGGAAGCGCGCCCAGCTGGCGGCCACCGGCCAGACCGACCTGTTCAAGTCCGCCTGGGTCATGCGGCTGATGGACGAGCTGCTGGAGACCCGCGATCCGGCGTTCGGCGGCGGGCTCTACACCCTGCACCTGGGCGACGAGCTGGCGGCGGTGCATTTCCACCTGCGCGGCGGCGCCACGATCCACGGCTGGCTGATCGCCCACGACCCGAAGTTCGAGCGCTATTCGCCGGGTCTGCTGCTGTTCCAGGACATCCTGAAAAGCCTGGACGACGGTCCCTACAAGCGCCTGGACCTGGGGGCCGGCGACTACCGCTTCAAGCGCGAGCTGTCGAACCGCCAGCAGGGCGTGATGTTCGGATTCCTGGGCGCGCCGTCGGTCTCGACCCTGGCGCGCACGGCGGTCTACGGCCTGCGCGAGGTCGCCGAGGCCCTGCCCCTGGGGCCGGTCTCGGCCCTGCCGGGCAAGGCGATGCGGCGGCTCGACGTCCTGCGCGGACTGAGCTGACCGTCGGTCGTCTTGGAAGCCTCGATCAGGACGCGCGTGCGATCAGGGCGATCACACCGGTCCAGAGCATGAGATTGACCGCCGAAATAAGCAGAAGCCAGGCAAGGCGGCTCTGACGGCCGTCCTGCCGCGCGCGAAACGCAACGCCGCGAACCCCATGACCCATGGTTTCCTCCAAAGCTCTCTACTGGAGCTTGAGTCGGATGAAACTCCCGTTCCCGGGCACGCGCAAGCAAGTTTGATCGGCTGTCCCAGGACAATCTCGAAATTGTGACGCCGACCGTCCGCGGGGCCGCGCTAGGGCGCGACCCCGTTGATCCGAAGGGCCGGCGGATCGATGCGACCCGCCTCCCAGGCCCGGGTCCAGCCCAGGCGTTTGACCGGCTCGCGGAAGGCGAAGCGCAGCAGGTGCTCGGCGACCACGTCCTCGAGCTTGGCCAGCCCCTCCAGGTCGGCCGCCTCGATCGTGACGTCCAGGCCCTCGGGGTCGGCCAGCATGCTGCACGTGCCCAGCGGCAGCGGGATCAGGGCCGAGACGTCGTCGTACGTCACCTCGAACCTGTGACCCCAATGCTTGGCCAGCTGGATCATGTAGCGCGTGGCCTTGTCGGTGTTCAGGCGCGCGTGGCTCTGCATCGGTCAGACCCCTTCGATGGCCGCGGCCGCGTCGTCCATGACCTTGGCGATCGCGGCCACCTGTTCGGGGGTCAGCGAGCCGGAGGTCAGCTTCAGGCGCAGGGCGGTCTTGAGGTTCTCGCGGGCCCGCATGATCTGCGGCGAGAAGGCGGCGCTCTGGGCGGCGGCTTCGGCCATGCGGGTGAACAGGCCGTGGACCGGCTGGCTGTTGCTTTCCAGGAAGGCCTGGCCTTCGTCGGTGATCGTGTAGAGTTTCTTGCCGCCGCCGGCGTCGGCCGCGGTGACGTAGCCCAGCTCCTCCAGCAGGGTCAGGGTCGGATAGATCACGCCCGGGCTGGGGGTGTAGGCGCCGCCGGCGGCGGTCTCGACGGCCTTGATCAGCTCGTAGCCGTGGCTGGGCTTGTCGGCGATCAGCTTCAGCACGACCAGGCGCAGGTCGCCGTGATCGAAGAACCGGCCCATGCGGCCGCCCCGACGATGATGGCCTTCATGGCCGCCGTGGAAGCCGAACGGATGGCGGCCGAAATGCGCGCCGTGGGGACCGCCGTGGCGGCCGTGGTGGGGATGATGACGTCCAAACATGTGTGTTTTAGATCCTGTTTCGTTATATCGGACTTACAGATATATCGGATTGAACGATCGTCAAGACCGTTTTCCGATATATCTGATATCAGTCTAAGAAAAAGGGGCGCGCCACGATGGCGCGCCCCTTCTTGAAGCCTAGGCTCCCGGCGGAACCGGGAAGCCGCGGTTGCGCATCAGGGCGCCGATCTTCACGTCCCGGCCGCGGAAGCGGCGGAAGGCCTCGCCCGCGTCGATGGTGTTGCCCACGCTCATGATGTCGTCGTGCAGGCGCTTGGCCACGTCCCTGTCGTAGAAGCCGCCGGGCGCCTCCTCGAACGCCTCGGCCGCGTCGGCGGTCAGGGTGTCGGCCCAGATGTAGTCGTAATAGCCGGCCGAATAGCCGTCGCCCGAGAAGATGTGGCCGAACTGGGTGGGCCGGTGGCGCATGACGATCTCGGACGGCAGGCCGATCTCGGCCATGGCCGATTTTTCGAACGCCGCCGGGTCGATCGCTTGGCCCTTGGCGGCCAGGTGGATCTTCATGTCGTAGATCGCCGAGGCCAGGTACTCGACGGTCGAGAAGCCCTGGTTGAAGGTCTTGGCCTTCTCGATCTTGGCCACCAGCTCGTCGGGGATCGGCTTGCCGGTCTGGTAGTGGACGGCGAACTGGGTCAGCACGGGCTTGGTCGGCAGCCAGTGCTCGTTCAACTGACTGGGGAACTCGACGAAGTCGCGGGCCACGTTGGTGCCGGCCAGGCCGGGATAGTTCACATCCGAGTTCAGGCCATGCAGGGCGTGGCCGAACTCGTGGAACATGGTCGAGGCGTCGTCCCACGAGATCAGCACCGGCTCGCCGGGCTTGCCCTTCACGAAGTTGCAGTTGTTGGAGACGATCGGGGTGACCACGCCGCGGAACTTCTCCTGGGTGCGGTACTCGCTCATCCAGGCCCCCGACTGCTTGCCGGCCCGGGCGTAGGGGTCGAAGTACCACAGGCCCACGCGTTGTCCGCCCTTGGTCACCTCCCAGACGCGCACGTCCGGATGGCAGACCGGCACGTCCTTGATCTGGGTGAAGGTGAAGCCGTAGAGCTGGCCCGCCGCCCAGTGGATGGCCTCGCGCAGCTTCTCCAGCTGTAGGTAGGGCTTCACCACGTTCTGGTCGAGGTCGTAGCGGGCCT
The DNA here is from genome assembly GCF_037402475.1 of Caulobacter sp. CCG-8. Classification (NCBI taxonomy): domain Bacteria; kingdom Pseudomonadati; phylum Pseudomonadota; class Alphaproteobacteria; order Caulobacterales; family Caulobacteraceae; genus Caulobacter; species Caulobacter sp. CCG-8. The sequence continues at coordinate 258,449 of NZ_JBBEUD010000006.1, read as the reverse complement.
TGCGCACCTTCTCGGCGTAGTGGCGGTAGTCCCACGGCGCGATCTTGAAGGTCGCGCCTTCCGCGTCGGCCACCTTCTGCATGTCGGCCACTTCTTCGTGGACGCGGGCCACGGCGGGCTTCCAGACCTGCATCATCAGGTCCATGGCCGCGTCCGGGGTCTTGGCCATCTGGTCGTCGGTGATCCAGTGGGCGTAGGTCGGGAAGCCCAGCAGCTGGGCCTTCTCGGCGCGCAGCTTGAGGATGTCGGTGATCACCGCCTTGTTGTCGTGGGCGTCGTTGTTGTCGCCGCGCGACACCCACATCTTCCAGCCCTTCTCGCGCAGATCGCGACGGTCGGAATAGACCAGGAAGGGCTCCATGGACGAGCGGGTGTTGGTGATCAGCCACTTGCCCTTCAGGCCCTTCTCCTCGGCGGCCGCCGCGGCCCCGGCCTTCACCGAGTCCGGCAGGCCGGCCAGGTCGCCCTCGCCCAGCTCCAGGGTGTAGCCCTCCTCGTCGGCCAGCTCGTTCTGGCTGAACTTGGTGTAGAGGCTGGCCAGGGCCTGGTTGATCTGGCCCAGGCGGGCCTTCTTGGCGGCGTCCAGCGCCGCGCCCTGGCGGGCGAAGCTGTTGTAGACCACCCAGGTCAGGCGTTTCTGCTCGGGCGTCAGGTTCGCGGTCTCGCGGGCGTCGTAGACGGCCTTGATGCGGGCGAACAGCTGCTCGTTCTGGATGATCTCGTCGCTGAACGCCGCCAGCTTGGGCGTGCTTTCGGCCTCGACCTTCTGCATGGCCGCGTCGTTCATGGTCGAGGTGAACACCCCGAACAGCGCGCCGACCCGGTTCAGGGTCCGGCCCGAGTCCTGATAGGCCGCCAGGATGGTCTCGAAAGTCGGGGCCGAACGCTTGGCGGTCAGGGCGAACAGCTCCTGGCGCTGCTCGGCCATGGCGGCTTCGAAGGCCGAGGCGAACAGCTCGGGCTTGACCTTGTCCAGCGGCGGCAGGCCGCCGTGCGGCCCGGTCCAGGGCGCCAGCAGCGGGTTGCCGGACGCGGCGGCGGGGGTGGCGGCTTTGACGATCATGGGCATCAGGGCGGTCGCGCTGGCGGCGGCGAGGAAGGAACGACGCTTCACGGCGGGTCTCCGGAAAATGGGAAGCTGGACCCTAGAGCGTCGCGCGGTCCCAAGGTAAGCGCTTTCGCGCGGAATTCGTCCCATGGAAGATGAATTCGACGACAGGAACTCGCGCCCGCCCGTTCCGCCGGGGCCGGTTCGTGCGCGATCGGGACTGCACGGGTTCGGCGCCAGAATCTCAAGCGGGCCGCGTGGACGGCCGGGCGAGGGCGGGGTAAGCCAGGATCATGTCCATCGGCGTCTTCGACTCCGGCGTGGGCGGCCTCACGGTCCACCGCGCCCTCGTGAACCGTCTGCCCCAGGCGGACTTCACCTATCTGGCCGACCAGGCCAACGCCCCTTATGGCGGGCGGCCCGGCGAGGAGGTCGTCGCCCTGACCAAGGCCGGCTGCGAGCGCCTGTTCGACACGGGCGCCAGCCTGGTGGTCCTGGCCTGCAACACCGCCTCGGCCATCGCCCTGCGCCGCCTGCAGCAGACCTGGCTGCCGGGCTACCGCAAGTCGCTGGGCCGGCCGATCAACGTGCTGGGCATCATCGTGCCGACCATCGAGGCCGCCACCGGCCTGCCGTGGGAGCACGAGGCCGAGCGGCGCGGCGACAAGGTCGAGCAGCTGGACGTGCTGGGCGTGTTCTCGACGCAAGGCACGACCAATTCGCGCGTCTACGAGATCGAGATCGACAAGCGCAAACAGGACATCGCGGTCTTCTCCCAGCCTTGCCCGGACCTGGTGCCGATGATCGAGGCCGACGCCGGCGTCGTGGATCTGGCCAAGGCGGTCGACGGCTATGTCCAGGCGCTGAAGACCCGCATCGGCCGCTATCCCGACCGCGCGGTGCTGGGCTGCACCCACTACGAGATCATCGCCGACATCTTCCGCGCGGCCCTGCCGGCCGGCACGCCGGTGATCCACCAACCGGCCTCGACGGCCGACGCCCTGGAGCTCTACCTGCAGCGCCATCCGGAATTCGACCCCGGGACCGGCGGTTCGCGCAAGTTCCTGACCACCGGGACGCCAGGCCCGCAGAACGGGCTGGTGGAGAGCTTCTGGGGCGGGCCGCTGGCGTTCGAGAAGGCTTAGAGGCGGCTTACCCGAGCGTCCGGGCGGCGAACACTTGCCCCCTACGGGTCGCTCCGCGACCGTCTTCCCCCAAAGGGGGAAGAGCCTCGCCCCTCAGGCTCCGCCCCCTATGGGGGCGGACAGACCGCGAAGCGGTCAGGTGGGGGCAAGTGACGACTTGACGCCGAGGCCGCACGCGCCACCCTTCCTCCAAACGGGAGGGGCCACCTCATGAAACACCTGCTGATCGCCGCCGCGCTGGCCCTGGCCGCCACCGCCGCCCGCGCCGAAGTCGTCGACGCCCAGCCCAACGGCTTCGAGGTCAAGCGCGTCGCCGTGCTGAACGCCCCGGCCGACAAGGTCTACGCGGCCCTGGCCCAGCCGTCGCAGTGGTGGAGCAAGGACCACACCTGGTCGGGCTCGGCCGCCAACCTGTCCCTGGCCCCGATGGCCGGCGGCTGCTTCTGCGAGAAGCTGCCGAACGGCGGGTCGGTCATGCACATGACCGTGGTCTACGCCCAGCCCGGCCAGGCCCTGCGCCTGTTCGGCGCCCTGGGGCCGCTGCAGATGTCCGGCGCGGCCGGCCACCTGGGTTGGACCCTGGCCGAGAAGGACGGCAAGACCACCCTGACCCAGACCTTCGACGCCGGCGGCTACATGAAGGGCGGGCTCGACAAGATCGCGCCGGGCGTCGACGCGGTGCTGGGCGAGCAGCTCGACCGGTTCAAGGCCTATGTCGAGACGGGCAAGGCGCCGTAGGGCCTCGAAACGCCGTCATCCCGGACAGCCCCTGGGGGGGCTTCCGGGATGACACCCGTTGGGGCGCCTATTTCTGCCAGCTGGCCTTCTGGCTCATCAGCCACGAGAAGTCGGCGGTCAGCTGACCCGACTGGTTCCCCTTGCCGGTCTTGGGATCGTACGAGGTCCAGACCCCGGCCGACGAGTGGCAGCCCATGCAGCTTTCGGTCTGGTAGATCAGGGTGTTGATCCCGGGGGTGATCGGCTTGCCCTGGTTGTTCAGCACCGAATTCCAGACCGGCGGCTGGGCCGCGCCCGAGGCGGGGCAGGCCTGGCCGTTGGGCAGTTCCTCACCGTGGCAGGCCTCTTCGTTGCCCTTCTGGAAGTAGGTCTCCATCGTCACGTTGGTCAGGAAGACCGGGGTCGGGTTGCCGCCGGGCTTGTTGGTCACCGCGTTGGGCAGGCCGCCATTCCACGGGGAGGGCGGCGCCGTCGGGTCGGTGGGCCACTGGGTGTCGATCAGCTGGTAGTACTGCCAGACCGAACCCTGGGCCTTGAGCGCCGCCTGGGCCTGGCGGTTGAGGGCCACCTTGTCGCCAGGGATCGGGATTCCGCGCCAGGCCTGGGTCGGGATGCGCGGATAGACGCCGGACTTGTCGGCCTGGGGCAGCTGGTCGACCGCGCAGATCGGGCAGTTGGGGTCGAAGAACGACGGCTGCAGCTTGGGATGGGCCACCGTGTCGACGTCCAGGTTGTCGACCTGTTCGAAGGTGGACCAGATCCATTGCGGCGAGGTGGTGCTCTTGTGGCCGATGTGCATGCCGACCAGGCCCACGGTCACCTTGCGCTCCAGCTGCTTGCCGTCCGGTCCCTGGTCGATGATCACGGCGGGGCTGGTGTAGAAGCGGCTGAAGTCGTCCTTGCCCGCCTTCAGGATCCGCCAGGCGAACTTCAGTTCGAACGAGCCGCTCCAGTCCTTGCCCGGCGTGCCCAGCGGCATGGCCACGGTCTTGCCGGCCTTGGAGAAGGCGACCTGGCCGTTGATGTTGTAGAGGCTGTTGTCGCAGAGATAGCCGACCTCGTTGGGGTCGATCATGATCTCGTAATAAACGAACTCGCCGTTCTGATCGATCATCGGGCCCGAGAAGGCCTGGTTGATGTCGCTCAGGTCGCCCAGGTTGGCGGCGTTCAGCTCGCCCACGGCCGACAGCACGCCCAGGAACCGGGTCGCGCGCGGATCGGCCTTGACGGCCTGGGCCGAGAACGGAAGCAGGCCCTTGCTGACCGGCTTGGCCAGGTCGCTCCGCACCAGCGTCAGGGTCCGCGCCTTGGGCGTCTGACCGCAGGCCGCGGGCCGCGCGCCGTCGGTCTGGAAGATCGAGCTGGAATTGTGCCACAGCGTCCAGTGCGGCTGGCCGAACTTGGTGTCGGTCAGCTTCGGCGCCGCCACGCCCTGGCTGTTGGTGGGCCAGTTCAGCGCCAGGAACATCTGCCAGGAATAGAGGTCGAACTCGCGCTGCACCTCGGAGAACTTCTGGACCTTCTCCAGCTGCTTCTTCAGGGCGATGTCGACGTCGCCCGGCATCTGCGGCGTCAGTTTCGGCGCGAAATTGGGGAAGGCCGCCAGATAGGCCGGCTTGGCCGGCGGCGCCGCGTCGATCGCCTTGGCGGCGAACAGCGCGCCCCCGCCCGCCAGGCACACCAGGGTCGCGGCCAGCGCCCGCCAGCCGATCTTCCGTTCCGTTCCCGAGATTTTCATCACGCCCTCCGCCCGTTGTCGCTCCGCCCGTTTGTCGGCCGGGTCCGCGCAAGGCCGCGCCATGCGTCATGGGCCCGAGCTTCGCCACAGGCTGATCACTCAAAAGGCGAAACGTCAACATATAAACGTTATGGTAGATATGCCCGGTCTTTCAGGGACCTCGAAAGTCCGGGCGAAGAACCAGCCGCGCCAGGGTTTCGCCCCATGGCGGAGCCCAGCCGCGAGTCGAAAGATCGGCGCGAAACTTCGTCGCCGAGGGCCTTCCGATGATCGACGCTTTCGCCAAGTGGCTGGAGGCCGCCCCGACCTGGCAGATCGGCCTGGTCCTGCTCGCGGCCATGTTCGTGGCGTCGCTGTTCGGGGAATGGCTGAGCGGGCGCACGGCCAAGGCCAAGACCAAGGATGGGGAGGACGGCGGCAAGGAGGGCTACATCGTCTCGGCCACACTGGGCCTGCTGGCCCTGCTGATGGGCTTCACCTTCTCGCTGGCCGTCGACCGCTTCGAGGCCCGGCGACTGCTGGTGCTCGAGGAGTCCAACGCCATCGGCACCACCTATCTGCGCACCCAGATGCTGGAGCCGGTCGACCGCGCCCGGATCAGCAAGATGCTGGTGGATTACACCGACAACCGGATCGCCCTGGCCAAGGCCCCGATCGACCAGGTCCCGTCGCTGCTGGCCAGGAACGACCAGATGCTGACCGACCTGTGGACCGCGACCCTGGCCGCCTGGCCGTCGATCAAGGGCCTGGACTTCTCCAGCGCATATCTGGACAGCATGAACAACATGATCGACCTGGACGCCGCGCGAAAGGCCGCCCGGCTGGCCCGGGTGCCCAGCGCGGTGTTCTTCGTGCTGTTCGTCTACGTGATCACCTCGGCCGGCGTGCTGGGCTATGCGGGCGCGAACAAGGAAGGGCGCGGGGCGACCGCGTTCCTGTTCATCCTGCTGACGATCTCGCTGCTGCTGACCCTCGACATCGACCGCCCCCGCAGCGGCCGGATCACCGAAAGCCAGGCGCCGATGGAGCGGCTGAAGGCCACGCTGGCCAGCCAGCCGCCCGAGGTGTTCGACCGGTTGTCGACGGGGAAGGCCCCGCCGCCCGCCGCCGTCCCGAAACTGGAAACGGCGATACCGGGACGCTGATATCAAAACGCCCCTGGTCCGGGCCGGACCAGGGGCGTTCTCGATCTCTTCGCCTAGCGCGCTTTTTTCACGCGCCGGCTTTCCCTTCGCTCGAAGCGCCTCAGCCGGCGGCCTGGACGTCGTCGCCGGTGGCGCCCAGCAGGGCCATCTGCAGGCGCGAGCGGTCGCGGCGAGCCGATTCCAAGGCGCCTTCGGCCAGGGCGGCCTCCGAGCGGATCCGTTCGATCTCGGCCTGCATCTCGGCGATCTTCTCGTCGTGGGCGCGGCGGGTCTCGTCTTCCGAGGCCTGCAGGGCCTCGAAGCGGGTGCGCAGCTGGGCGGCGCGTTCCTCGGCGCGCTTGAGCGCCTTCTCGTGGGCCCCGACGGTCTTGGCCAGCTGGTCGGCGCGCTCGATCGCGGCGGCGCGGGCGGTGTCGACGCCGGCGTGACGGCCGCGCAGGTCCTCGACCTCGTCCTCTAGGTTGCGGACCCGTTCCAGGGCGCGCTCCAGGGCGACGTTCAGGTCGCCGGCGCGGCGCTCGACGGCCTGCTGCTGGGCGCTGGAGTCGTTGAGGCGGGCCGAGATCTGGCCGTTCATCTCTTCCAGCTTGTCGGCGCGGCCGGTGGCGGTCTCCAGGCGGGTCTGCAGGGCCAGCACCTCGGCGCGGCCGGACTCGACCTGGGCTTCCAGGCCGCGGATCGTGCGGGCGCTGTCGGCCTGGACGGTGGTCAGGGCGTTGTCGGCGGCCAGGACGCGGGCGCGCTCGGCGGCGACCTGGGCTTCCAGTTCGGTCTCGATGCGCGACAGGCGGGCCACGTCGGCGCCGGCCTGCTCCAGGCGCTTCTTCAGGGTGCCCAGCTCTTCGACCTGCAGGGCCATCTGCTGCTTGGCGGCAGCCAGGAAGGCCTCGGACTCGCCGCGACGGGCGTCGATGTCCTGGGTCTGGACGCGCAGGGTCTCGACGTCCTGGGTCAGGTGCTCGGCGCGGGCGGTGGCGTCGCGCAGCGAGGCCTCCAGGCCGCCGACCTTCAGCTCGGACTGCTGCAGGCCGTTGCGCAGGCGGTCGATCTCCAGGGCGCCGTCCTCGAGGGCGACGTCCAGTTGCTGGCGGCGCGCGTCGGATTCGGTCAGGGCGGCTTCGGAGGTCGCCAACTTGGCGGACAGCTCGCGTTCCTCGGCCTGGGCGGCGGCCAGCAGGCGGGCGGCCTGTTCGTGGGCGGCGCGCAGGGCGATCAGCTCGGCGTGCTCGGCGCGGCGGGCCTCGAACTCCTCGGCGACCGGGGCGCGGATCTCGGAGAGCAGCGGCTCGATGGCGCGCAGGTGCTCGACGACGCGGCTGATGCTGTCCAGCCCGCCGTGGATGGTCTCGTAACGGACGCCGATCGCCTGGGTCGCCTCGATCAGGCCGGCGCCGTCGCCCTCGGGGCGATCGTTCTCGGCGGCCAGCATGACCGGCTTGACGCCGCCCTTGGTGTTGCGATCGCCCTTAGACAGCAGCCTCATGTCGTGCCCACCTTCTAACGATCTGCGGAAACAACGCCCGTCGCGTTGATTCGACCCCTGGCCGCGCAGAATCATTTGCCCATTCGTTAACAGGATAGCCCGCGGTCAAGATTGCTGTCGAGGTCAAGATCGCGCGTTCGGCGAGAGGCGCATTGACGCATCGCCGAACGCACGAAAGCCGCCGCGACGACCCGGAAAGGGCGGTCGCGACGGCTTTTTTGGCGCGGTTCGAGAGGCTTCCGCCTCGCGGGTCAGGCGGCTTCCTGCTCGGCGGGAACGGCCGGCTCCAGGCGGATCATGTAGTCGAAGGCCGACAGGGCCGCCTTCGAGCCCTCGCCCATGGCGATGATGATCTGCTTGTAGGGCGTGGTCGTCGCGTCGCCGGCGGCGAACACGCCGGGCAGCGAGGTCTCGCCGCGATGGTCGACCTCGATCTCGCCGCGCGGGGTCAGGGCCACGCCGGTGTCCTTCAGCCACTCGGTGTTGGGCACCAGGCCGATCTGCACGAACACGCCTTCCAGGTCGACGGTGTGGACCTGGTCGTGGTTGCGGTCCTTGTAGGTCAGGCCGGTGACCTTGGCGCCGTCGCCCAGCACCTGGGTGGTCAGGGCCGAGGTGACGATGCGCACGTTGGGCAGGCTGGCCAGCTTGCGCTGCAGGACGGCGTCGGCCCGCAGCTGGCTGTCGAACTCGATCAGGGTCACGTGGGCGACGATGCCGGCCAGGTCGATGGCCGCCTCGACGCCGCTGTTGCCGCCGCCGATCACCGCCACGCGCTTGCCCTTGAACAGCGGGCCGTCGCAGTGCGGGCAGTAGGCCACGCCCTTGTTCTTGTACTCGGCCTCGCCGGGCACGTTGATGTTCCGCCAGCGGGCGCCGGTGGCCAGGATCACGCTGCGCGACGCCAAGCTGGCGCCGTTCTCGAGCTTCACCTCGATCAGGCCGCCCGGGGTCTTGGCCGGGACCAGGCCCACGGCCTTCTGCAGGTTCATGATGTCGACGTCGTAGTCCTTGACGTGCTGCTCCAGCGCCGAGGCCAGCTTGGGGCCTTCGGTGTGCGACACCGAGATGAAGTTCTCGATGGCCATGGTGTCCAGCACCTGGCCGCCGAAACGCTCGGCCGCCACGCCGGTGCGGATGCCCTTGCGCGCCGCGTAGATCGCCGCCGCGGCGCCGGCCGGGCCGCCGCCGACCACCAGGACGTCGAAGGCGTCCTTGGTCTTGATCTTCTCGGCGGCGCGATCGGCCGCGCCGGTGTCCAGCTTGGCCAGGATCTGCTCCAGGCTCATGCGGCCCTGGCCGAACGGCTGGCCGTTCAGCAGGATGGTCGGCACGGCCATGACCTGGCGTTCTTCCACTTCTTGCTGGAAGAGCGCGCCGTCGATGGCGACGTGGCTGATGTTGGGGTTCAGGGCGGCCATGGTGTTCAGCGCCTGGACCACGTCCGGGCAGTTCTGGCAGCTCTGCGAGAAATAGGTCTCGAAGCGGAACTCGCCCTCCAGGGCGCGGACCTGGTCCAGCACCTCGGCGTCGAACTTGGGCGGGTGGCCGCCGACGTGCAGCAGGGCCAGCACCAGCGAGGTGAACTCGTGGCCCAGCGGCAGGCCGGCGAAGCGCACATCGGCCGAACCGTCGGCGCGGGCGATGGCGAACGAAGGCTTGCGGGCGTCGTCGCCGGCCAGGTTCAGGCTGACCTTGTCGGAGGTCTCGGCCACCGACTCGAGCAGCGCGCGCATGTCCTTGGAACCCTGGCCCTCGCCCAGCGAGGCGACCAGCGTGATCGGCTGGCGCAGGTTCTGCAGATAGGCTTTCAGCTGGGTCTTCAGACCATCGTCCAACATGGCGGGGCTCCGACTGCGGGGCGCGCAAATCCAAGGGGGAGGGAGACGCGGCGCCGGATTTTGGAATTTGGTGGGCGTCGCCGCCGGTTCCGTGGGCTGACGGAACCGGCGGCGCGCCGTGCCGCGGCCCGAAGGCCGCGACAAGCCGAGGAAGGTTTAGATCTTGCCGACCAGGTCGAGCGACGGGGCAAGGGTCTTTTCACCCTCTTCCCACTTGGCCGGGCAGACTTCGCCCGGGTGCGACGCGACGTACTGGGCGGCCTTGATCTTGCGCAGCAGTTCGATGGCGTTGCGGCCGATGCCTTCGGCGGTCGTTTCGGTGAACTGGATCACGCCTTCCGGGTCGATCAGGAAGGTGCCGCGGTCGGCCAGGCCGACGCCCGGGCGCATGACTTCGAAGTTGTTGGTGATGACGCCCGAGGGGTCGCCGACCATGACGTACTGGATCTTGCCGATCGCCGGCGAGCTGTCGTGCCAGGCCTTGTGCGAGAAGTGGGTGTCGGTCGACACCGCGTAGATCTCGACGCCCAGACGCTGGAACGTGGCGTAGTTGTCGGCCAGGTCTTCCAGCTCCGTCGGGCAGACGAAGGTGAAGTCGGCCGGGTAGAAGAACACGACGGACCACTTGCCCTTCAGGTCGGCGTCGCTGACCTCGACGAACTTGCCGCCCTTGTAGGCCTGGGCGGTGAAGGGTTTGATCTGGGTGTTGATCAAGGACATGAAGTTCTCCTGCAGGAATTGCGAGGAGCCTTGTAGGGAACGAAAATCGATAGGGCCAATCGATTGTTTCATTCTCGATGATAGGGTTACTCTATGTACTGGCGCGCCGTCCTTCGCAGGCGCAGCAAAGAAAGCGCCAATTGTCTTTTGATTTCCGATAGATCGGCCCTATCTAAGCATCATGCTCCCGACCCTCCGCCAGCTGCAGTATCTGAAGCTCCTGTCCGAGCACGGCTCGTTCAGCCGGGCGGCCGAGGCCTGCCACGTCACCCAGCCGACCCTCTCGGCCGGAATCCAGGAGCTGGAGAAGATTCTGGGCGCCCCGGTGGTCGACCGGGCCCGCTCGGGCGTCATCCTGACCGCCGCCGGCCAGGAGGCCGTGCGCCGGGCCGAGGCGATCCTGGCCCAGGCGGAAGACCTGGTGCAGGCGGCGCGCGGCGCGGGCCAGCCCCTGGCGGGCCGCTTCCGCCTGGGCGTGATCCCCACCGTCGCCCCCTATCTGCTGCCTCGCGCCCTGCCCGCCCTGCGCGACCAGTTCCCCAAGCTGAAGCTCTATCTGCGCGAGGACCTGACCCATCGGCTGATCGCCGCCCTCAAGTCGGGATCGCTGGACGCCGCCCTGATCGCCCTGCCCTACGACATGACCGGCCTGGAATGGGCCCATGTCGAGGACGACGAGCTGCTGGCCGCCGCCCCGGCCAACCACCGCATGGCGGCCTTCGACCGCGTCGATCCCGACAGCCTGCGCGGCGACGACATGATCCTGCTGGAGGACGGCCACTGCCTGCGCGACCACGCCCTGGCCGCCTGCGGGCTGGAGCCGCCGCGCGGGGCGGGGATCGGCGACGAGGAAAGCTTCGCCGCCACCTCGCTGCCCACCCTGGTGCAGATGATCGGCTCGGGCCTGGGCGTGTCGTTCCTGCCGTCGATGGCGGTGGCGGCGGGCCTGGCCCAGAACGCGCCGGTCACCATCCGCCCCCTGAATTCCGACCATTCCAGCCGCGAGATCGTCGTGGCCTGGCGGGCGGGCTCCAGCCGGGGCGCCGAGGGCCGCCTGCTGGCCCAGACCCTGCGCGACCTGCCGCCCGCCGCGCTTTCGCCACGGCACTAGGATACCTATCCTCTAGCCACGCTTTCTGGAGACGAGGACGGTCATGGTTCGACGGATATCGGCGCTGATCGGCGGCGCGGCCCTCGCCCTGGCCGCCTCGGTCCTCCCCGCGACGGCCCAGGCGCCCGCGCCCCAGACCGTCCAGCTGGTCCCGCAGGATCCCGGCAGCGCCGTGGTCGAGGAGCTGTGGGTCGTCGCCCGCCCGCCCGGCCCGGCCCTGTGGCTGGTCGAGAAAGGCCAGGCCAAGCTCTATGTGGTCGGGTCGGCCCCGCCCCTGCCGCACCAGCTGAAATGGGACAGCCCGCGCCTGGACCGCGCGCTGGGCGAGGCCAGCCTCGTGCTCGTCCCGCCCGAGGCGTCGGTCGGCCCGCTGCAGATAACCAAGTTCTTCCTGACGGGCGGGGGCGGCGTGCGCCAGCCGTTCGGCAAGAAGCTGGAGAACCGCCTGCCGCCCGACCTCAAGACCCGGTTCGTCAACGCCCGCGAGCAGGCCCAGCGCACCGCCGTGCCCTACAAGGACTGGAAGCCGGCCGTGGCGGGCTTCATCCTGCTGTCGGACTTCCGCCAGGCGGCGGGCCTGTCGGAGGCCAAGCCGGTCAGCACCATCGAGCGCATGGCCAAGGCCAAGGGCGTCAAGGTCAAGGCGATGAGCCAGTACCGCCTGGGCCCGATCCTCGCCAGCGCCGGCAAGCTGTCGGACGAGGCCAACCTGGCCTGCCTGAACGACGCCCTGACCGAGCTGGAATACGACGCCCAGCACAACACCACGATCGGGACCGACTGGGCCAACGGCGACCTGGCCAGCGTGCGGGCCCGCTATTCGACCTCGGCGATCCAGCGCTGCGTGGCGCGCGCGCCCGGCGGTCCCGGCCTGCTGGCCCAGCAGATCGGCCAGTCCGCCGACGCCCTGAACGAGGCCCTGACCCGCCCCGGCGTGACCGTCGCCGTGGTCGACCTGGCCTTCCTGCTGCCCGCCAACGGCGTGCTGGACCGCCTGAAGGCCTCGGGCGCGACCATCACCTCCCCGGCCGGCTAGGAGACCGCCGCCATGCGCCTGCTCGGCATCGACCACGTGGTGATCCGCGCCCGCGATCCCGCCCTGATGGAACGCTTCTACACGCAGGTGCTGGGCTGCGCGGTCGAGCGCCGCCAGGACGCCATCGGCCTGGTGCAGCTGCGGGCCGGGGCCCAGCTGATCGACCTGGTCGACGTCGCCGGACGGCTGGGCAAGATGGGCGGCGCCGCGCCGGGCGCCGACGGCCACAACATGGACCACCTGTGCCTGCGCGTGATCGACTTCGAGGTCGAGACCGTCCGCGCCCATCTGGAGGCCCACGGCGTGGCGATCGGCGACGTCGGCGAACGCTACGGCTCAACTGGCGAGGCGACCTCGCTCTACCTGACCGACCCCGAGGGCAACGGCCTGGAGCTGCGCGGCTAGCCGGCCTCGACCGGGGCGTGAACGCCCCGGCCGAAACCGCGTGGACCAGATCAGTAGGTCAGTCGACCGTTGTTGTTGCCGATGTTGTTCAGCGGCAGGCTGGTGGCGTTGCTGCCGCCTCCGCTGTTGCGGCACAGGGCCGACAGGGTGGCGCCCTGGGCGTTGGCGGTAATCTGGATGTTGCCGCAGCTCTTCTGGAAGGTGCTGTCGCCGCTCCCTTGCTTGAGCGTGCCGTTCTGGTTGGTGATGCCCGTCAGCACCAGCGACGAGCCGGTCGCCGAGCCGTCGGCGCGCAGGCACATGGCGCTGACCGTCGCCTGGCTGGCGGCGCTGTAGCCGAAGGCGATGTTGGAGCAGGTGTTCTGGAAGCCGCTGGCCGCGGCCGCCGGCGAAGCCGCGCCCAGAACCAGCGCCGAACCGACCCCGGCCAGAGCCATGGCGGTCGCGCCGGCGAGATTGAAGATCTTGGACATGGTGTCCTCCCTTTTGTTGCCCGCCGCGACGGGTTGTCCATCGCGGAGAATACGCGCGATACGCGTATGATTTGATATCACAACTTTTGAGAGCTGCATCAAGGCCTAAACAACCCTGGCCTTCAAAGCTCGCCCGGCGTCGCGCTTTGACTCCCCGCCCCCTTTCGTGCATAAGCGCGCGCTTCCGGCGCTTTATCAGCAGCGCCTCCACCGTCACGACCCCGGCCTGTTAGCGCAGGATCCATCCGGACGAGGACGGCGAGGACCCCCATCGACGTGATCGTCCATGGGGGCTGATCGCGTTTGGTCACTGTTCTTGACGTGGGTTCCGCATGTTCGACGGCCTTACAGAGCGACTTTCAGGGGTCTTCGACCGCCTCGGCGGTCGCGGCGTGCTGTCCGAGAAGGACATCGACGAGGCGCTGCGCGAGGTCCGCGTCGCCCTGCTGGAAGCCGACGTCGCCCTGCCGGTGGTCAAGGACTTCATCAGCAAGGCCAAGGAGAGCGCCTCGGGCGAGGCGGTCATCCGTTCGGTCAAGCCCGCCGACCAGGTGGTCAAGATCGTCTATGACGGCCTGGTCGACATGCTGGGCGGCGAGGTCCCCACCGGCCTGAACCTGGCCCTGAACCCGCCGTCGGTGATCCTGATGGCCGGCCTGCAGGGCTCGGGCAAGACCACCACCACCGGCAAGCTGGCCCTGCGGCTGAACAAGATCGAGCGCAAGAAGGTGCTGGTCGCCTCGCTCGACACCCGCCGCCCGGCCGCCATGGAACAGCTGGCCATGCTGGCCAAGCAGGTCGAGGTCGAGAGCCTGCCGATCGTTCCGGGCCAGAGCGCCTCGGACATCGCCAAGCGCGCCCTGACCGCCGCCAAGCTGGGCGGCTACGACGTCCTGATCCTCGACACCGCCGGCCGCACCACCCTGGACGAGGCGATGATGAGCGAGGCGGCGGAAATCGCCCGCATCGCCACGCCGTCCGAGACCATCCTGGTCGCCGACAGCCTGACCGGCCAGGACGCCGTGCGCACGGCCAAGGCCTTCCACGAGCGCCTGCCGCTGACCGGCCTGATCCTGACCCGCGCCGACGGCGACGGCCGCGGCGGCGCGGCCCTGTCGATGCGCCACGTCACCGGCCTGCCGATCAAGTTCCTCGGCGCCGGCGAGAAGATCGACGCGCTCGACGTCTTCGACGCCCGCCGCGTGGCCGGCCGCATCCTGGGCCAGGGCGACGTCGTCGCGCTGGTCGAGAAGGCCGCGCAAGACCTCGACGTGGCCGAAGCCGAGCGTATGGCCAAGAAGCTGGCCAAGGGCCAGTTCGACCTGAACGACCTGTCGGCCCAGCTGAACCAGATGCAGAAGATGGGCGGCATGCAGGGCATCATGGGCCTGCTGCCGGGCGTCCAGAAGGTCAAGAAGCAGATCGCCGAGAGCGGCATCGACGACAGCATCTTCCGCCGCCAGCAGGCGATCATCGGCTCGATGACCAAGCTGGAGCGCAAGAAGCCCGACATCCTGGCCGCCTCGCGCAAGCGCCGCATCGCGGCCGGCGCCGGCGTCGACGTCGCCGAGGTCAACCGCCTGCTCAAGCAGCACCGCCAGATGGCCGACATGTTCAAGGCCATGTCCAAGGACGGCGGCAAGGGCATGGCCCGCATGGCCGCCATGATGGGCGGCGGCGACATGGCCCGACTGAAATCCATGGGCGGCGGCAAGATGCCGACGCCCGATCCCAATGCAGCGGGAGGCCAAGGCCTTCCGGGGCTGCCCGGCATGCCGGGTCTCGGGGGCGGGGGCGACAAGCCCAACCCCCTCTCCGGCCTGGGCCTGCCCGGCTTCAACCCGTTCAAGAAATAGAACTTTAGACCAAGGACTACGAAAATGCTGAAGATCCGTCTCGCCCGTGGCGGCGCCAAGAAGCGCCCCTACTACTCGATCGTCGTCGCCGACAGCCACTCGCCCCGCGACGGCCGCTTCATCGAGAAGGTCGGCACCTACAACCCGCTGCTCAAGAAGGACGACGCCGCGCGCGTGACCCTGAAGGTCGAGTCCATCCAGGAGTGGCTCAAGAAGGGCGCCCAGCCGACCGACCGCGTCGCCCGCTTCCTGGCCGCCCAGGGCCTGACCACCTGGACCCACGGCAACAACCCGCAGAAGGGCGCCCCGGGCAAGAAGGCCCAGGAGCGCATCGCCGAGCGCGCCCAGCGCGACGAAGAGCGCGCCGCCGCCGAAGCCCAGGCCAAGGAAGACGCCAAGGCCGCCGCTGAAGCCGCCGCCGCCGCGGCCGCCGAAGCCGCCGCTGCTCCGGCTCCCGAGCCGGAAGTCGTCGCCGAAGAAGCCCCGGCCGCCGAAGTGGCCGCTGAAGCCGCCGCTGAAGAAGCCCCGGCCTCGGAAGAAACCACCGAAGGCTAAGGCTTTCGGAAGCGCCGCCGCCGGGACTCCCTGGCGGCGGCGTTTTCTTTTGCGCGCTTCCGCACCATGACCGCATCGTCCCCGCAGACCCTGATCCTGGTCGGCCGCGTCGCCGGCGGCTTCGGCGTGCGCGGCGAGGTGCGGATCACGACCTATACCGAAGACCCGCTGACCCTGACCAAGTTCAAGGTGCTGTCGCGCCAGGACGGCTCGCCCGCCCTGACCCTGGCCAGCGCCCGGGTGGCCAAGGACGGCGTCGTCGCCCGCTGCGCCGGGATCGACACCAAGGAGGCCGCCGACGCCCTGCGCGGCCTGCGCCTCTATGTTCCCCGTTCGGCCTTGCCCGAGCCGGAGGAAGACGAATTCTACCTGGCCGACCTGATCGGCCTGACCGTGCGCCACGTGGCCACCAACGACCTGATCGGCAAGATCAAGAGCGTCCAGAACTTCGGCGCCGACGACCTGCTGGAAATCACCCCGGCCCTGGGCGGCCAGACCTGGTACCTGCCCTTCACCCGCGCGGCCGTGCCCGAGATGAAGATCGCCGAAGGCCTCGTGCTGGCCGATCCGCCGGCCCTGGTGGGCGAGCCCGAAGGCCCGGTCGAGGACGACGATCGCTAGGGCCCAGGCCCTTGTCCGCATGAAAAATAGGTCATGACAGAGGCTTAACTGGCCTTGTCCGCCGGTCCCCGCCATCTCGTTTCGAACCGAACGGAGGGGGATCTGTCTTGCGTAAAGGACTCTGGCTGGCGGCCGCGACCGCCCTGCTTTTCACCTCGGCCCAACCGGCCCTGGCCGCCGAGGAGCTGACCTCGAAACAGGCCGGCCAGGTGGTCGACACCCTGGTCACGGAACTGAACGGCTACTTCGATCCCACCAAGGCCCAGACCGTGCAGGCGGCGCTGAAGGCCCAGCGCGGGCAGTTCGTCCGCATCCACGACCGCGCCGCCCTGGCCGACGCGCTGAGCGCGGTGACCCTGAAGGTCTCGGGCGACCAGCACATGAAGGTGACGGTGACCACCGCCAACGCCCAGGCCGTCCGGCTCAGCGAGGCCGACGAGATCCTGGTCGACAAGCGCCTGGCCTACGGCCTGATGGCCGCGCGCCGGCTGCCGGCCAATATCGGCTATCTGAAGCTGCGCTATTTCGAGCAGGGCGAGGAGGGCGCGGCGATGATCGACGCGGCCCTGGGCCTGCTGAAGGACACCGACGCCCTGATCATCGACCTGCGCGAGAACACCGGCGGCGGCGGGGCGACGGACGAGCGGCTGCTGGGCCAGCTGTCGCGCGCGCCGCTGGTCATGGAGGCGATCCGCTGGCGCGATCCCGACGGCAAGGCCACGACCCTGTCCCGTCATGTCCGCCAGGGCCCCGGCGACCCGCTCTACGCCGACAAGCCGGTCTATCTGCTGGTGGGCGGCCAGACCTTCTCGGCGGCCGAGGCCTTCGCCTACACGATGCAGGCCAACAAGCGGGCCGTGCTGGTCGGAACCCGCACGCGCGGCGGCGGCAACCCGGCCAACCGCCCCAAGCCGAACCTGGGCTTCGGCCTGGTGGCCTTCATCCCCAACGGCCAGGTGGTCCATCCGCTGACCGGCGGCGGCTGGGAGGGCGTGGGCGTCAAGCCGGACGTCGAGACGCCGCTGGACGGGGCCCTGACCGAAGCCTACCGCCGCGCCCTGGCGGCGGCCAAGCCCCTGGTCTCGACCCCGAAGTCCGAAAAGGAACGGGCCGACGCCGTCGCCGACCCGGCCAAGGCCCTGATCGCCGACCAGGCGCTCTAGGCGGCTACTTGCGCACCCGCATCAGGCATTCCTGGGCCACCGAGGCCACCAGCTTGCCGTCGCGGGTGAACATCTGGCCGCGCACCAGGCCGCGGCCGTGCGAGGCTGAGGGGCTGTCCTGCGAAAACAGGATCCAGTCGTTGAAGTCGAAGGTGTGGTGGAACCACATGGCGTGGTCCAGGCTGGCGGCCTGCAGGCCCGGCGTGGTCCAGATCAGGCCGTGCGGGCGCAGGGCGCTTTCCATGAAGGCCATGTCCGAGGCGTAGGCCAGGGCGCATTGCTGGGCCCGGACGTCGTCGCCGATCGGCGCCTTGGCCCGCATCCAGACCTGCTTGGTCGACGACTTGGGCACGGGCTTGGTGGGGTGCTGGGGATCGACCCAGCGCAGGTCCACCGGGCGGGGGAACTCGGCCAGCTTGACGAACCGCGGATGCAGATCGTCGCCCAGCGAGCGCAGATATTCCGCCTCGGTCGGCAGGCTCTCGGGCTCGGGCGCGTCGGGCATGTCGGCCTGGTGCTCCAGCCCCTCCTCGGGGGTCTGGAACGAGGCGGCCAGGTTGAAGATCTGCTCGCCGTGCTGGATCGCGGCCACCCGGCGGGTGGTGAAGGTGCCGCCGTCGCGGGCCCGCTCGACCTCGTAGAGGACCGGGGCGTTCACGTCGCCGGGGCGGATGAAATAGGCGTGCAGCGAATGGCAGATGCGGTCGGGCACGGTGCGGTAGGCCGCCATCAGGGCCTGGGCGATGACCAGCCCGCCGAAGATGCGGGGAAAGCCGTCATTGGGGCTGACGCCCCGGAACAGGTTCACCTCGATCGGTTCGAGGGTCAGGATTTCGGCGAGGTTCTCGGGCGTGCGCATGGGGGTTCGTTAGGCGCGCAGGCGGGACAGGGCAAGTCGTGAGCTTGCGCCGGGGCGATGCGCTCACCATCGTTGCGTCATGGCCACGCCTTTTCCCCCGCCCATCGTCCACCACCCCGCCTTCCGCGCCGAGATGCCGGCCGGCCACCGCTTCCCGATGGACAAGTTCTCGCGCCTGGCCGCGGTCCTGGAGGCCGAGGGCGTGGCGGGCCCGGCGGGCTTCGTGCTTCCCGAGCCGATCGACCTGGAGAGCCTGCTGCTGGTCCACGACGAGGCCTATGTGCGCGGCGTGATCGATCTGACCCTGCCGGCCGAGGTGGCGCGGCGGGTGGGTCTGCCCAACACCGAGTCGGTGGCGAAACGGGCCCAGGCCGCGGTGGGCGGCACCCTGGCGGCGGCGCGCCTGGCGCTGGCGCACGGGATCGCCTGCAACACCGCCGGCGGCAGCCATCACGCCCAGGCCGACACGGGCGCGGGCTTCTGCGTGTTCAACGACGTGGCGGTGGCGGCGCGGCGACTGCTGGCCGAGGGCGCGGTCGGCCGGGTGCTGGTGGTCGATCTCGACGTCCACCAGGGCGACGGCACGGCGCGGATCTTCGAGGGCGATTCCAGCGTCTTCACCTTCTCGATGCACGCCGAGAAGAACTTCCCGGCCCGCAAGGCGGTCAGCGACCTGGACGTCGCCCTGCCCGACGGCACGGGCGACGCGGCCTATCTGGAGACGCTGGGGGAGGTCCTGCCGGACCTATTGGCCCGGACGGCGCCGGACCTGGTGTTCTTCAACGCCGGAGTCGATCCGCACGCGGACGACAAGCTGGGGCGTCTCAGCCTGAGCGACGAGGGCCTGGCGCGGCGCGAGGCGTTCGTCCTGGGCTCATGTCTGGAAAGGGGGATCCCCGTGGCGGGGGTGATCGGCGGCGGATACGACGCCGACATCGATCGATTGGCGCATCGTCACGCCCTTCTCCACCGGGCGGCCCGAAAGGCTCTCGAAGCCTGAGGGGTCGCTCTCCGGTGGAGGCTACGCGGCGATCACTTAGAAGCTCGAGACGAGCGAACCGGCGATCACGACGAGGGGCAGCATGGCCAGGACGATGCTGGCGAAACCCGAGAAGGCGTTGTTCGAGAAGGTCATTGTCTTGGTTCCCTGAAAGTCCGGCGCGACGACCGCGTCCGGTGATCAGGGGTATAGGCCCGCGGGATGGTGAACACCCGTTACCTTTGCTTCATGAAGCGTTTTTAAGAAACATTGATGCCGCCAACCCGCATTACAGAGGTGTAATGTGATTGTTTTCGATCGTTACAGTGGAAACTTTTACCGTTGATACCATCGTTCGGCGGGTCGATCACTCGTCGGCGGAGGTCAACAGGAAATGACCGCGCAGGGCCGCGATCGGGGCGGCGCGCTGCTCCTGCCAGGCCTCGACGTGCACATTGGCGATCCGCCGGCCGACCTTCTTGATCTGGGCGCGGGCGAAGGTGGTCAGCGGACGGCCCGAGCGCAGGTACTCGATCGAGACGTCGATGGTCCGGGGCTGGCGTTTCAGCGGCTCGGCCACCGACAGCTGGGCCAGGGCCGTCATCTCCATGAAGGCGCCCAGCACCCCGCCGTGGATGGCCGGCAGCAGCGGATTGCCGACGATGTGGTCCGAGAACGGCAGGATGGCGGTCATCTCGTCGCCGGCCAGTTCGGCGTGCATGCCGATGAACCGGGCGTAGGGGATCGAGCCGAGCACGGCGCTGAGGCGGGTGGCGGCGTCGGTCATGCGGCGTCTCCCTGTCCGCCCGACGCCTTGGCGCGGGGCGGCTTGAGGTTGGCGCCCGGCTTCTTGCCGGCGCTGGAGTCCAGCATGAAGGCGGCCTGGGCGGCGGCGATCGGGTCGTCGGGATCGTCCTCGTAGGCCACGGCCCGCACGAAGGCGACCGAGCGGGTGACCTTGTAGCAATGGGCCCGGGCCAGGACGTCGCGGCCCGGCTGGGCCGGCCGCATGTAGTCGATGCGCAGGTCCAGGGTGGCGATCGAGGTCCATTCGGCCAGGGCGGCGTGCACCGCCTGGCCGCTGGCGTGGTCGAGCAGGGTGGTGACCACCCCGCCGGCGATCACCCCGGTCTCCGGGTCGCCGACGATCTCGGGACGGTACGGCGCCTTGAGGATGGCGACCGCGTCGCCGATCTCCAGGGTCGCCAGGCCCAGGGCGCGCGCCTGGGGACTGCCTGCGTTCATCGCGTCGGCGATGAACCGGTGCTGTTCGTCACTGCTCATGGGGATAGGTTTATAGCCAGGCGCGTTCCCATATCCAGCCGATGAAACCGCAGGACCTGATCTGTCCGAAGCCCGACGGGCTCTACTGCCCGCCCGGGGACTTCTATATCGACCCCGTCCGCCCCGTGGACCGGGCGGTGATCACCCATGGCCACGCCGACCACGCGCGGGCCGGCCACGGCGTGGTGGCGGCCACCCCCGAGACCCTGGCGATCATGGCCGAGCGCTACGGCGAGGACTTCGCCGGCCAGCGCCACCCGGTGGCCTATGGCGAGACCTTCACCCACAACGGCGTCGAGGTGGGCCTGGTCCCCGCCGGCCACGTGCTGGGCTCGGCCCAGGCCGTGGTGCGCTGGAAGGGCATGAGCATCGTCGTCTCAGGCGACTACAAGCGCCGCCGCGACCCCACCTGCCCGGCCTTCGAGCCCGTGCCCTGCGACGTGTTCGTGACCGAGGCGACCTTCGGCCTGCCGGTGTTCCGCCATCCCGACGACCGGGGCGAGATCGCCGCCCTGCTCAAGTCGGTCGAGCAGTTCCCCGAACGCAGCCACATCGTCGGGGCCTACGCCCTGGGCAAGGCCCAACGGGTGATCCGGCTGCTGCGCGAGGCGGGCTGGGACAAGACCATCCACGTCCACGGGGCGATGGACCGGCTGAACCGCCTCTACGGGCGGCACGGCGTGGACCTGGGCCTGCTGGCCCCGGCCACCACGGGCGCGAAGAAGGACTTCGAGGGCGCGATCATCGTCGCCCCGCCCTCGGCCCTGGCCGACCGCTGGAGCCGGCGCTTCCCCGATCCGGTCGACTGCTTCGCCAGCGGCTGGATGCGCGTGCGGGCCAGAGCCCGCCAGCGCGGAGTCGAGCTGCCGCTGATCATCTCGGACCACGCCGACTGGGACGAACTGACCGCCACCCTGGACGAGCTGCGCCCCGGCGAGGTGTGGATCACCCACGGGCGCGAGGAGGCCCTGGAGCGCTGGTGCGAACTCCAGGGCATCCCCGCCCGGGCGCTAAGGCTCGTCGGCTATGACGAGGAAGAGGGCGAGTAGGCTCAGCTGATCAGGTCGGGACCGCCGGACGGCGGCGTGGACCCGGCCGAAACCGTCTTCTTCTTGCCGCCCATCACCTTGCGGACCCAGGCCGTGACGCTGGCGAAGGCGGCCGCGATGACCACGAAGCCCTTCTTCAGCACGATCAGCAGGATCGCCAGCAGGCCGAACTTCTTGGCCGCGGCCAGGCCCAGGCCCGCCGCCACCAGCCCGGCGACGCCGAACTCGGCGGCCTTGTCGCCCTTGGCGTGATCGGCATAGGTCGAGCCGGGATCGAAGACCGCCGCCTGGGCGATGCTGCCGGCGGCCGCCCGGACGTCCTGCAGGTCGCCCATCGACGAGATGACGTTCAGGCTCAGCACGCCCTGCCGGTTCAGCAGGCGGATGTCGTAGTTCAGCGAGTGGGCCTCGCCGCCGCCGATCGCCAGGTCCTGGGCCCAGATCACCAGGTGACGCGTGGGATCGTAGGAGGGCTGTTCGGCCCAGCCGGCCAGGTGGATCGTCGGATAGCCCGCGTCCTTGCGCCGGGCGTTGGACTCGTCCTCGGACTCGCGCAGCTGGTCCAGCAGCTTCTGCTGGTCGATCTTGCGGGCGTCCTTGTCGGAGACGTAGCCGACGTCCTGGTAGGTGACCACCGCGCCCCACGACGCCGCCTCGAGCGGCTTGAACCGCGTCGGGACGATCATGCCCAGCACGCCTTCGCCGGCCTCGGGCGGGTTGCCCCAGCCCTCGGTCAGGACGCGCTTGGCCGCCGCGGCGTCCAGGAAATAGTAGTCCGGACCCAGGTTCAGCTTGGCGTGGGCGTCCGGCAGGGCGATCTGCCCGGTATGATGCTGGAGCCGGTCCTGCCAGGAGATGTCCGGCTGGGACGCGGCGATCGGCGCCGGCGGTTGATCCGAAGCAAAGGCCGGCGCGGCGGCGCCGACGAAGACGACCGCCACGACGGGCGCGAGAAACTGACGCAAAACAAACCCCCAAAGATTCCCCACGGCGAAGCTAGCGGAGGTTGTATGGCTTGGCCAGGGAGGGGGCTATACGACTTTGAAGGTCGCCCGGGCCCGCGCCACCGGCTTGTCGTCGGCCCGCACCGTGGCCTCGGCGTAGCAGAGGCTCTTGCCCGGCTTGATGAAGTCGGTGTCGAAGGCCAGCCACTGGCCCAGCTGGGCGGCGGCGATGTAGTCCAGGCCCAGCGAGACGGTGATCAGGCCCTTGCTGGGGATCTTCAGCCGGCTCAGCACCACGCCGCACGACAGGCCCATGGCGTTGTCGGCCAGGGCGGCGATCAGGCCGCCGTGCGGACCGCCGCGCGAATTGGTGTGCGGCTCGCGCACCTCCACCGCCAGCACCCAGCGATCGTCGCGGATGTCGGCGAAGATCGGCTCCCACGGCGTGGTCAGCGGGCTCTTGCGGGGATGGGGGACGAAGGGTTCGGGCGGGGTCATGGTCGCCTCCTGTCCGGCGTTCGGACCCCATCATTCAAACAGATGTTTGAATTGACTTCAAGCGGCGGCGGCGTGCTAGCGTCAGCCTGTCCCGAGCGGGACCGGATCGGGGGATCGCATGGCCAATCGCAACGGCGCCGGCGCGCTGAAGCTCGACGCCGACAAGGTGGTGCTGACGCTGGATTACCTGAAGGCCCGGGTGACCGAGCGGTTCCCGGCGTCCGGCCTGGCGGAGGTCTGCGACCAGCTGACGGCCGTGGCCCGGGTCACCGCCAGGCGGGCCCGGCGGCTGTCGCGGCCCTATCTGGGCCTGCGGACCCTGGTGGCCGTGATCGCGGTCCTGGCGCTCGGCGCGGAAGCCGCGCTGATCGGCCGGCTGGACTGGCTGGCCAGCCTGCGCAACGCCGGAGCCCTGAGCCTGGCCACCAGCCTGGAGCCGGCCGTCAACCTGCTGCTGCTGTCCGGCGCGGCGATCTGGTTCCTGGTGTCGCTGGAGTCGCGCTGGAAGCGTTCGCGGGTCCAGAAATCCCTGCACGAGCTGCGGTCGTTCGCCCACGTCATCGACATGCACCAGCTGACCAAGGACCCGACCCTGGTGCTGGGCCCGCGCACGGCCTCGTCGCCCGCCCGCGAGATGAGCCGCTTCCAGCTGGCCCGCTACCTGGACTACTGCGCCGAGATGCTGGCCCTGACCGCCAAGCTGGCGGCCCTCTACGCCGGCGAGACCAACGACCCGGTGATCGTCGCCGCCGTCAACGACATCGAGACCCTCACCTCGGACCTGGGCCGCAAGATCTGGCAGAAGATCATGATCCTGGGCCAGCTGGACGAAAGCCGGGCGGGCTGAAGTCCGCGACTTGAACCGAAGCGCAAGCGCGACATTTCTTTCCCATGCGCGCCTTCGCCCATCTTCTCGACCGGCTGTCCCTGACCAGCTCGCGCAACGCCAAGCTGACCCTGATCAAGGACTTCTTGGCGGAGACGCCCGATCCCGAGCGCGGCTGGGTGCTGGCGACCCTGACCGGGGCGTTGTCGTTCAACGCGGCCAAGCCGGCCTTCATCCGCAAGGCGGTCGAGAGCCGGATGGACGCCCAGCTGTTCGCCTGGTCCTACGACTATGTCGGCGACCTGGCCGAGACCGTCGCCCTGGTCTGGCCGGAGAAGCCCGGGGCCAACCGCGAACCCGACCTGTCCGAAGTGGTCGAGAGCCTCCGCACCGCCTCGCGGGCCGAGGTCCAGCGGCTGATCGAGGGCTGGCTGGACGCCCTGGACGCCGACGGACGCTGGGCCCTGCTGAAGCTGATGACCGGCGGCCTGCGGGTCGGCGTCTCCGCCCGGCTGGCCAAGCAGGCCTGCGCCGACTTCGGCCAGGTGGAGGTCGGCCAAGTCGAGGAGGTCTGGCACGCCATGGCCCCGCCCTACGGCGACCTGTTCGCCTGGCTGGAGGGGCGGTCCGAACAGCCCTCGCCCGACGCGCCGGGCCGCTTCCGGCCGGTGATGCTGGCCCAGGCGATCGACGAGGCCGTCGACTTCGCCAAGCTGGACCCCGCCGACTACGCCGCCGAATGGAAGTGGGACGGCATCCGCGTCCAGGCGGTCAGCGAGCGGGGCGAGAAGCGCCTCTACACCCGCACCGGCGACGACATCTCGGCGACCTTCCCCGATGTGGTCGAGGCCCTGACCTTCGAAGGGGCGATCGACGGCGAGCTGCTGGTGATGCGCGACGGCGCGGTGGCCAGCTTCGGCGACCTGCAGCAGCGGCTGAACCGCAAGACGGTGGACGCCAAGCAGCTGCAGGCCTTCCCCGCCGGCATCCGCGCCTACGACCTGCTGCTGGACGGCGAGACCGACCTGCGCGGCCTGCCGTTCGCCGAGCGGCGGAAGCGACTGGAAGCGTTCGTGGCGAAAGCCGCCAGCCCGCGCATCGACCTGTCGCCGATCCGGCCGTTCGCGACCTGGGACGAGTTGGCCGCCCTGCGCGCCGCCCCGCCGGCGGGCGACCCCGTCATCGCCGAAGGCCTGATGCTCAAGCGCTGGGACAGCGTCTACGAGCCGGGCCGCCCCAAGGGGCCGTGGTTCAAGTGGAAGCGCGATCCCCGCCTGATCGACGCGGTGCTGATGTACGCCCAGCGCGGCCACGGCAAGCGGTCCAGCTTCTACTCCGACTACACCTTCGGGGTCTGGCGCGAGGACGAGACGGGGACGCGCCATCTGACCCCCGTCGGCAAGGCCTATTTCGGCTTCACCGACGAGGAGCTGAAGCAGATCGACAAGTTCGTGCGCGACCACACGGTCGAGCGTTTCGGGCCGGTGCGCTCGGTGCGGGCCGACCTGGAGTTCGGCCTGGTCTTCGAGGTGGCCTTCGAGGGGCTGCAGCGCTCGACCCGCCACAAGTCCGGCGTTGCCATGCGCTTCCCCCGCATCAACCGCATCCGCTGGGACAAGCCGTCGCGCGAGGCCGACGAACTGGCCACCCTGGAGCGGATGCTGGACTGATCTTCAAATTCGGCTCATCTCGAAACGGCCAAGCTTGAGCCAAACTTGACAATAGCCCTAGTGGCCGCTCCCGACGCCTTCCAGGGCCGGCGCGCCGGAGCCCGCGTGGAACATCCGGCCCCGCTCGGTGATCAGCACGGCGACCAGGCCGGCCAGGCCGAAGCCGGCGAAGCCCAGGGTCAGGGGCACGGTGGTGCCGTCGAACAGCTGGCCGATCCAGAAGCCGAACAGCGCTCCGCCGATCGTGGTGATGAAGCCCTGCACCGAGGCGGCCGTGCCGGCCAGGTGGCCTAGCGGCTCCATGGCGATCGCCCCGAAGTTCGACATCACCATGCCGAAGCAGAACATCATGCCCGCCTGCAGAAGGGAGAAGGTCCAGAGGGTCTCGTGGCCGCTCACGGCGACCAGGGCGTGGACCATCGCGAAGCCGAGATAGCCCATCAGCGAGACGTGCGAGACCAGGCGCATGCCCAGGCGCTCGACGATGTGCGAGTTGAGCAGGGACGAGACCGCGATGCCGCCGGCGATGGCCGCGAAGATCAGGGTGAACAGCTTGCCCGCGCCCAGCACGTCGACGAACACCTGCTGGGCCGAGTTGAGGAAGCCGAACAGTCCGCCCAGCACCAGGGTGGCGGCCAGGGTGTAGCCCACGGCGGTCCGGTTGGTCAGGCACACCTTGAAGGCCGCCAGCACGGGTCCGACCTCCAGGGGCGTGCGGTCTTCCGGATGCAGGGTCTCGGGCAGCTTGACCCACGACCAGGCGATCACGGCCAGGCCGAAGATCGCCAGCACGCCGAACACCCACGGCCAGGGCGCGACCAGCAGGATGGCCTGGCCCACCGAGGGGGCGATGATCGGCACGCCCAGGAAGACGATGAACGACAGCGACATCACCCGCGCCATCTGCCGGCCGCTGTAGCAGTCGCGGACGATCGACACCGACAGCACGCGCGTGGCGGCCGCGCCCACGCCGCACAGGGCGCGGGCGATCAGCAGCATCGGAAACGAGGTCGCGAAGGCGCACAGGGCGGCGAAGACGACATAGAGCGACAGCCCGACCAGCAGCACCGGCTTGCGGCCGTAACGGTCGGCCAGGGGGCCGTAGACGATCTGGGCCGCGCCGAAGCCCAGCAGGTAGGCGGTCAGGATCCACTGCCGCTCGTTGTCGGTCGCCACGCCCAGGGCGTGTCCGATCTGCGGCATGGCCGGCAGCATCGAGTCGATGGCCAGGGCGTTGGTGGCCATCATCGCCGCGATCAGGGCTACGAATTGGCCGAACCCCATGCCGGGGTGTGGGCCGGGATGCGGGCCGGGGCGGACTGCGGCGGGACTGGACGACATGACGCTCTTCTTCACGGGCCGGACGCCGAAGCGCCGGCGGGCGCGAGACGCGATGGTCGCGATATAGGTCAGGCTTGGCCGTCCGCCAAACGGGTCCGGGTCTAGGAGCCCATCTGGAACTGGATGCTCACCGTCTGGTCATCGCCGACCTTCGAGGCGCCTTCCTGCGACTGCCCCACGCTGGCCACCCGCAGCAGCGGCTGCGAACCGGGCTGGGCGGGCGGCGCGTTGCGCAGGACGCCCAGGGCGGGCTGAGCGGTGGTCAGGGCCTGATGGAAGGCCGCCGCCCGGCGCAGGGCCAGGCTGGCCGCCTGCTGCCCCTCGGCGCTGAACGCGTCGAGATTGGTCTGGGCCACGACATTGACGACCGACAGCTTGGGCCCCTCGTCCTCGCAGCCCGCGCCAGGGGCGACGCCGTAGCCCAGGCAGGGAAGGCGCTTCATCAGGACCTGGGCCACGTCGCCCGCGATGCGCCGACCGTCGGCCGACAGGTCGGCCGTTCCCGGCGAGAACAGCTGGTCGGCCCGGAAGGCCAGGGAACCGCCGGAGGGGTCGCTGGCCAGCGCCACCTTCATGTCGCGCAGATCGGCGTCCAGCGATTGCATCAGCAGCTTCTGGGCGTCGGCGACCGAAGCGGTCGGCGCGCCGGCCTTGGGCGGCGAGAAGCCGAAGCAGCGACGCTCGCCCGCCGCGCCCGCGCCGGTCTCCGACAGGGCGGTCTCGGGCAGGCACACCACCTGGGCCTTGTAGTCGATCTCGATGTCTGCCGTCTTGGGCTGGAGGTTCGCGGCCGTCTGCAGCAGGGCCGCCGTCTCCGGATGCTTGGCCGCGGTCAGCTTGGCGGTCGTCGAGCGGAACTCGAAGGCGAAGTAGCTGAGCATGATGATGAAGATGAAGATCACCCCCACCATCATGTCGGTCATCGAGACGTAGTAGCTTTCGCCTTCCTCGACATCGACGGTCCGGCCGCGCTTGCGCCCCATCAAACCGCGCCCACGCGGGCGGGCTTGCCGGCCAGGGCCGCCTCGATGCGGCCCAGGACCGCCAGTTGCTCCAGCATCACCTTCTCGGGCGGGGCGAAGCGCACGCAGGCGTCCAGCAGCGCGAAGAAGTGGGCCTCCTGCGCCTCGATGGCCTGCCGGCGGCGGCGCGCGGCCAGCCGCAGGATGATCGAGGCCAGCACCCCGGCGATCGAGGTCCAGAACTTTGTGGCGGCGATGGTGAGCAGGTTGATCAGCGCGCCCTGCATGGCCGCGCCGCCGCCGCTCATGGCCGAGGTCGCCTCGGTCAGGGCCGCGACGATGCCCATGAAGGTGATGACCAGGCCGATCGCCACCATGATGTTGGCCCACCATTCCAGGGTGCGGGCCGGGGTGTCGGCGAGCTCGAAGGCGTCGGAGGCGTGGATGGAGGCCGCCAGGCGTCCGTCCTCGGTCGGGGTCAGCTGGCTGCGATAGTGCGCCCAGCCCAGTTCGAGGACGGGATGGGCGATGCCGCCCAGGTGCTTGTCGATCGCCTCGAAGGTTTCGGCGAAGGCCTTCTGGCGATCACCGCGCAGGTCGTCGAGCAGGTCGGCGCGACGGCGCAGGTCGTTCATCAGCGGCGTGTATTCGAAATGTCCGGACTGGAAGATCAGCCCCACGGCGAACACCAGGATGGCCCCGGCCATCAGGAGCGCGGCGCCAGGCATGCTGAACACCGCGACTACGAACGACGTCACCGGATCGTGCATCTGAACCTTCGAATCAACCTCCGGCCACAATACCCCGGGGTGAGGCCGGAATGGGGCGGAGTTTAACCGTTGAAGGCGCGGATCGAGTCGATGATGCGCTGCTGGTCGCCTTCCGCCAGGTACGGATGCATCGGCAGGGCCAGCACGGTCTCGGCCTTGGCCTCGGTCACCGGCAGGCCGCCGGCCCCGCGCGGGAAGTCGGCGTAGGGCGCCTGCACGTGCATCGGCACCGGATAATAGACCGCCGTCGGGACCCCCTGGGTCTTCAGATGGGCGGCCAGGCCGTCGCGGTTGTCGTGCTCGATCACGTACTGGGCCCAGACCGAGACGCCGCCGTCGATGACCTTGGGCGTGGCGATCACCGCCCCCTTCAGGCCCTCGGCGTAGCGGTTCGCCACGACCTGCCGCAGGTCGATCTCCTCCTGGAAGATGGCCAGCTTCTCGATCAGGATCGCCGCCTGGATCGTGTCCAGCCGCGAGTTCATGCCGATGCGGGTGTTCAGGTACTTGGTGTCGTGGTCGAAGGTGCCCCCGACCAGGTCGGGGGCCACGGCCTTGCCGTGCACCCGGAAGCTGTCCATCAGGTCCCACAGGTCCTGGTCGTTGGTCAGCACCGCGCCACCGTCGCCGTAGCAGCCCAGGGGCTTGGCCGGGAAGAAGCTGGTGGTGGCCACGTCGGCCCAGTGCAGCGGATGCTTGCCGTCCAGGATGCAGCCGAAGCCCTGGGCGCTGTCGGAGACCAGCTTCAGGCCTTCGCGGTCGCAGATGGCCTTGATCGCCGGATAGTCGGCGGGCTGGCCGAACAGGTCGACGGCGATCACCACCTTGGGGGTCAGCTGGCCCTGCGCCTTCACGCCGGCGATCGCCGCTTCCAGCTTGGCCGGATCGAGGTTGAAGGTGTCGGGCAGCACGTCGACGAACACCGGCGTCGCCCCGACCCACGGCACGACTTCCGGCGTGGCGGCGAAGGTGAACGACGGGCAGAACACCGCGTCGCCCGGACCCACGCCCCAGGCCATCAGCGGCAGGGCGATGGCGTCGGTGCCGTTGGCGCAGGACAGGGCCAGCTTGGCCTGGCCGAACGCCGCCAGCTTGGCCTCGAACTCGCGCACCTGCGGGCCCATCACATAGGCGCCGCTGTCGAGGACGGCGGCGACCGCCGCGTCGATCTTGGCGCGGATCCGGCGCTGCTGCGCGGCGAGGTCGATGAAGGACATGCTCATGGGCGGCGCTCTTAGAGGCGGATCGGCTCGGTTTCGAGCCAATTGATGTAACGGAGTGTTTCCACAGGACGAAGCGATACCGAGCGGGGAACGCGTCTTCGGCGTGGTTCGTTGACGGGTCGGCGCGGGGGCGCCATCGAGAGAGTCATGCAGACCAAGCCGAGCCTGATCCCCGCCGACGCCACGCTCCCCTCCCTCGCCAATGTGAAAGCCGACGAGACGATGTTTGGGCATTTCCTCGACTGGCTGGGCAAGCTGGCGGTGAACCTGGTGGTCGCCACCCTGATCCTGGTCGTCACCTTCTGGGTGGCCGGCTGGCTGGCGGGCGTGGCCCGGCGGGCCCTGGGCCGGGTGCACCGCAAGAACCCCGACCCGACCTTGGAGAGCTTCGTCTCGTCCCTGGTGCGCTACGCCGTGGTGGCCGTGGGCCTGGTGGCGGTGCTGCAGCAGCTGGGCGTGCAGGCCACCTCGATCATCGCCGTGCTGGGGGCGGCCTCCCTGGCCATCGGCCTGGCCCTGCAGGGCGCGCTGTCGAACGTGGCGGCCGGGGTGATGATCCTGCTGTTCCGGCCCTACAAGGTGGGCGACGTGATCGAGACCTCGAGCCGCAACGGCACGGTCAAGTCGCTGGACCTGCTGTTCACCGAGATCGCCACGCCCGACAACGTCAAGGTGATGATCCCCAACAGCAAGGTGTTCGGCGACGTCATCCTCAACTACTCGACCCACCGCAATCGCCGCGCCGACGTGGTGTTCAAGGTGCCGCTGAAGACCGACCTGGTCACGGTGCTGCAGAAGATGCGCGAGCGGGCCGAGGGCGATCCGCGGGTGCGCAAGGACCCGGCGGTGATGATCGAGGTCGTGGACCTCAGCGAGGCCTTCGCCCAGGCCGCGATCCGCGTCTGGACGGCCAAGGAGGACTACGGCCCGGTCAAGACCGACCTAATGCTGGCCGCCCACCTGTGGGCCGAGGACCCGACGCGGGAGCTGCCGCCGCCGCGCAAGTCCAAGGCCCCCGACCCGTCGCCGGCCATGCCCGGCGACGCCGGGCATCACCTGTTCAGGTTGCCAAAGCCTCGGAGAGGTCGGCAATCAGGTCCTCGCAGTCCTCGATCCCCACCGACAGCCTGATCAGGGTGTCGGAGATGCCCAGGACGGCGCGCTGATCGGCCGGGATCGAGGCGTGGGTCATGATGGCCGGATGCTCGATCAGGCTCTCGACCCCGCCCAGGCTTTCCGCGAGCGTGAACAGGCGCGTGCGCTCCAGCATCCGCCGGGCGGTGTTCACGTCGCCCTTCAGCTCCACCGAGATGATCCCGCCGAAGCCGCCCAGCATCTGGCGCTTGGCCAGCTCGTGCTGCGGATGGCTGGGCAGGCCGGGATAGATCACCCGCTCGACGTCCTTGCGGGTGGACAGCCACCTGGCGATGGCCAGGGCGCTGTCGCAGGCCCGCTGCATCCGTAGGGCCAGGGTCTTGACCCCGCGCAAGGCCAGGAAGCTGTCGAACGGCCCCAGCACCGCCCCGACGGCGTTCTGCAGGAACTTCAGCTTCTCGGCGATCTCGGCGTTGTCGCCGACCACCGCCACGCCCGCCACCACGTCGGAGTGGCCGTTCAGGTACTTGGTGGCCGAGTGCATGACGATGTCGAAGCCCAGCTCCAGCGGCCGCTGGACGAAGGGGCTGGCGAAGGTGTTGTCGGCCACGGTGATCAGGCCGTGCTTCTTGGCCAGGGCCGCGATGCCGGAGAGGTCCGCCAGGCGCAGCATCGGGTTGGTGGGCGTCTCGACCCAGATCATCTTCGTGGCCGGCGTGATCGCGGCCTCGATCGCGGCCAGGTCGCCCATGTCGACGAAGCTGAACGTCAGGCCGGCCGAGCGCTTGCGCACCTTGTCGAACAGCCGGAACGAGCCGCCGTAGAGGTCGTCGCTGGCGATCACGTGCGCGCCGCTGTCCAGGATCTCCAGGATCGTCGAGGCCGCCGCCAGGCCCGAGGCGAAGGCGAAGCCGGCCGCGCCGCTCTCCAGGTCGGCGATGCAGCGCTCGAAGGCGAAGCGGGTCGGGTTGTGGCTGCGGCTGTACTCGAAGCCCTTGTGCTCGCCCGGGCTGGACTGGACGTAGGTCGAGGTCGCGTAGATCGGGACCATCACCGCCCCGGTCGTCGGATCGGGGAACTGGCCGCCGTGGATCGTGCGGGTGGCGAAGGCCAGGCGGTTCTTGCCGGGAACGTCGGTCATGGGGCGACTCTCACTGGAGGGCTAGGACGGTTTGTAGCGAATTTCCGGTGCGGGAAGCGACCGCCGCGGCGCAAAGGCGCGGGATCTCGGGGCTCAAAAAGCTTCCGGATGCTGTTGAGCGCGCCAAGGCACTGTGTCAGATACCACCTTGGATAGATTATTGAGTAAGGCCGTGGTTTCAATGCCTGTTGAGTTTCGCACAAACCTTTTCTTCCTTCATATTCCAAAGACCGCTGGAACCAGCTTCGTGGACACCCTGAAGCCCTGGTTTCCAGAA
Source organism: Caulobacter sp. CCG-8 (assembly GCF_037402475.1). Lineage (NCBI taxonomy): Bacteria > Pseudomonadati > Pseudomonadota > Alphaproteobacteria > Caulobacterales > Caulobacteraceae > Caulobacter > Caulobacter sp. CCG-8. Next base: position 226,453 of record NZ_JBBEUD010000006.1, on the reverse strand, counting down.
TACAGCCGTGCGAACTATATCGAAGGCCTGTCGCCGAACGACCGAATGGAGTTGTCCGGCAAGCAGTTCATATCGGGGCATATATTCTTCGACGAAATCCGGCGTCTTCCGTATATTTCGGAGTATTCGTTGGTTTCGGTTTTCCGGGACCCCTATGCTCGCCTGGCGTCCCATATCCGATACATGGATCGTTACAATCAGACCGAGTATGAAGCGGCCTTCAACCACCTTGGCGACGATCTGAAGGCGATCGTCAGGGCCATCGGGCAGCTGGATTTTCAGCGACCGGACGATTTGGAGCGCCTGTTCGCCAAGCTCCCGGCCTGGGGACGCGCCGCCTACGAGAACTGCCAGACCCGCTTTCTGGTCTGCGACCTGGAATCGACCGTCGCCTCGCCGTACGAGGACCTGCCGGACGGCGCGCTCGACCTCGCCCTGGAACGCCTGGAGTCGCTGGACCTGATCGGCATCAGCGAGGCGCTGGACACCACGGTCGGACGCCTGGCCGCGCTTCTGGGCCGACCGACCGCCCTCGCGCCGCGCTCGAACACCGCCTCGTCCGCCCGAGCGCTCGACCACACCGATCCGCGCATCCGCGAAGTGATGCGCCCGCTTCTCGGCCTTGACGAGGCGGTCTACGCCCGCGCCAAGACGCTGTTCGACCAGCGCCCCGACGTCGCGATCTGACAGGCGGCGCCCCGAGCGCGCCCCAGGGCCCATCAGGCGCTCATGCGCAGGTGGTTGATCAGGTCGACGCGGGTGATCACGCCCACGAACTCGTCGCCGTCGCAGACCAGGGCCACCTCGTCGCGATCGAACACTTCCGGCAAGGCATCGACGCCCTGGGTGGACTGCAGCGTGTTGACCGCCTTGGTCATCGCCTTGCCGACCAGGGTCTTGAACTTGGGGCCCCGATCGTCGTCCGCGCCCTCGACGGCGGCCAGGATGTCGCTCTCGTCCAGGATGCCGACCAGCTTGCCGTGGTCCACCACCGGCAGCTGGCTGATGTCGCTGCTGCGCATGCGGTTGTAGGCGGTCAGCAGGGTGTCGTCCGGCCCGATGGCGATCACCCCGCCGTCGGCGTAGCGCTTGGCGATCAGGTCGCGCAGGTCGCCGTGCAGCTCGCGCTGGTCGAAGCCGTGGGCCGCCAGCCACAGGTCGTTGAACATCTTGGTCAGGTACTTGGCCCCGGTGTCGCAGACCAGGGTGACCACTCGCTTCGGCTCGGTCTGTTCGCGGCAGTAGCGCAGGGCCGCCGCCAGCAGGGTGCCCGAGGACGAGCCGGCCAGCACGCCCTCCTTGCGCAGCAGCAGGCGGGCGGTGTCGACGCTCTCGCGGTCGCTGATCGAATAGGCGTGCTTGACGAAGCTCATCTCGGCCACGGCCGGGATGAAGTCCTCGCCGATGCCCTCGACGATCCACGAGCCGGCCTCGCCGTAGCTGCCGGTGGCCACGTATTCGCAGAGGATCGAGCCGACCGGGTCGGCCAGCACCATCCGCGTCTTGGGCGAGTGCTGGGCCATGAAGCGGCCGATGCCCGTCAGGGTGCCGCCGGAGCCGACGCCAACCACCACCGCGTCGACGTCGCCGTCCATCTGCTCGAAGATCTCGGGCGCGGTCGTGGTCTCGTGGGCCTTCGGGTTGGCCGGGTTCTCGAACTGGTTGACGTAGATCGCGCCGGGGATCGACTGGGCCAGGGTCTGGGCCATGTCCTGGTAGTAGTCCGGGTGGCCCTTGCCGACGTCGCTGCGGGTCAGGCGCACGTCCACGCCCATGGCCCGCAGGTGCAGGATCTTCTCCCGCGCCATCTTGTCGGGCACCACCAGGATCAGCTTGTAGCCCTTCAGGGTCGCCACCTGGGCCAGGCCCAGGCCCGTGTTGCCGGCCGTCGCCTCGATGATCGTCCCGCCCGGCTTGAGGCTGCCGTCCGCTTCCGCCGCCTCGATCATCGAGCGGGCCACGCGGTCCTTGATCGAGCCGCCGGGGTTTTGGTTCTCGAGCTTCAGGAACAGCCGGCAGGGGCCCGTGTCGAGGTTGCGGACCTCGATCATCGGCGTGCGGCCGATCAGATCGAGCGCGGAACCGACGACCGGAGGAAGGGCGGATTTGGGGTCGTTCATGGCGCAACTCGGCGACAGAGAGAAATGATCTCCCTATCTAGGCCGGTTTTGTGAAAGCGCAAACAGCGTTACGCGAGCTTGGCCGCAACCCCTTGCCGGGCCTAGAGCGTGGCAGCCGAAAGTGTGAGCGGTTTCGGCGCCCGCCACGCTTTAGATGCTTGATCTGAGCCTTTTAGACGCCTCACATCGTGAGGCTAAAGACTCAGGCTCCGCAGGCGCCGAGCCGATCCATCCGCCATTCGCGGGCGAACTTGCGGCCCACCACGGCGTCCTCGAACACCACCTTGCGGCGCTCGCCCGACAGGTCCGGGGCGTCGTGGATCATCACGAAGGGGAAGCCGTTGCGGGCCAGGAAATCCCGGACGAATCCCGAGAAGCGCAGGGCCTCCTCGGCGGAGGCGATGCAGATCTCGACGGCGAGGTCGGCGGCGTTCATGGCGCGCTCCCGAAAGCGGTTACTGGGAGCCTAACGCATGAACTCGCAAATGCGAACAACCTTCGCAGGTGCAAAAATGAAACGGCCCCGGATCGCTCCGGGGCCGCTCGAGGGATCGGAGGCGGTCGGAACCGCCTGGAGGATCGCCGTTACAGGATGGATTGGCCCGTGCCGGCCCAGTCTTTCAGGAACTGTTCCAGGCCCTTGTCGGTCAGCGGGTGCTTGAACAGGTCGCCGAACACGGCCGGCGGGATGGTCACCACGTCGGCGCCGACGATGGCCGCGTCCTTGACGTGGGCGACGTTGCGCACCGAGGCGGCCAGGATCTCGGTCTCGTAGCCGTAGTTGTCGTAGATGGCGCGGATGTCGCGGATCAGGTCCATGCCGTCGAAGCCGTAGTCGTCCAGGCGGCCGATGAACGGCGAGACGAAGGTCGCGCCGGCCTTGGCGGCCAGCAGGGCCTGGGTCGGCGAGAAGCACAGGGTGACGTTGGTCGAGATGCCCTCGCCGGCGAAGGCGGCGCAGGCGATCAGGCCGTCGCGGGTCAGCGGGATCTTCACGACCACGTTGGGGGCGATGCCGGCCAGCTTCTTGCCCTCGGCGATCATGGCGTCGGCGGTGGTGGCGGCGACCTCGGCGCTGATCGGGCCCGGCACCAGGTCGCAGATCTCGGCGATCACCTCGAGCATCGGACGGCCCGCCTTGGCGATCAGGGTCGGGTTGGTGGTCACCCCGTCCACCAGGCCGGTGGCGGCCAGGTCGGCGATGACCTTGGTGTCGGTGCTGTCGAGGAAGATCTGCATGGGTCTGCGCTTTGTTTTGGGGGTTTCAGGCTCGTTTATCCGCCCAGGCCCTCCGCGCCAAGCGGGGAAAGTCCCTAGGACGGGTTCGGCGGGAACCGGTCGCCCAGGCTTTCGCGCAGGAAGGCCAGCAGGTCGCCGCCGCGGAACCGCAGGCCCTCGACCCCCGCCCGGCGGGCCGCCTCGACGTCCGAACCCTTGTCGCCGACCAACACGGTCTCCTCCGGCGCCAGCGACCAGTCGGCCAGGCCGCGCAGGATCATGCCGGGATTGGGCTTGCGGTCGGGATGGTCGGGATGGCGATAGCGCGCGTCGACGGCGTCCTCGTGATGGGGCGCGACATAGAAGGCGTCGATCCGGCCGCCCGCCTCGGCCAGTCCGGCCTGCAGGGCGTCGTGAAAGAGGTCGACCTGGGCCTCGGTGAAATAGCCCCGCGCCACGCCCGACTGGTTGGTGACGACCAGCACCTTCACGCCGGCCGCGTTCAGCGCCGCCACCGCCTGGCGCGCGCCGTCGACCCAGTCCAGCCGCTCGGGCTCGCAGACATAGCCGTGGTCGAGGTTCAGCACCCCGTCGCGATCGAAGAAGACGGCTTTCAGCGGCGCTTTTCCGGACATGGTCCCGCCTTACGCCAGGGCCGGCGACGCCACAAGACGGGCAAGGCGCCCGGGGTTGGCGAACCCGGGCGCGACGGCCTAGAACGGCCCCAGCCTACGATCTCCGCCCCAGGGCCGCCCAAGGATCACCGATGACCGACGACTTCGCCCGCCTCGTCCGCCTGCGCGACGAGCTCAAGGCCTGGGCCCTGGAGCACGCCTTCCCGGTCTGGTGGGAGGTCGGCGCCGACAAGGTCCAGGGTGGGTTCTTCGAGAAGATCGCCCTGGACGGGACGCCGGTCGAGGCCCCGCGCCGGGCCCGGGTCCAGCCGCGCCAGATCTATTCCTACGCCGTGGCCGGCCTGCTGGGCTGGGACGGCCCGTGGAAGCAGGCCCTGGAGCACGGGCTGGACTTCTATCTGGGCAAGTACCGTCGCCCGGACGGCTTCATGCGCACCCTGGTGGCCAGCGACGGCTCGCCCCTGGACGACAAGGTCGACCTCTACGACCAGGCCTTCGGCCTGTTCGGCCTGGCCATGGCCAGTTCGGTGCTGCCCGAGCGCGCCGACCTGCCGGCCCTGGCGGTCGACCTGCGCCACGCCCTCTACGCCAAGCTCAAGCACCCCGTGGCCGGCTTCGAGGAGAGCAGCCCGCGCACCCTGCCCCTGCTGTCCAACCCGCACATGCACCTGTTCGAGGCCAGCCTGGCCTGGGTGGAGGCCGGCGGCGGCGCCCAATGGCGGGCCATGGCCGACGAGATCGCCGAGCTGGCCCTGGCCAGGTTCATCGATCCGAAGAGCGGCGGCCTGCGCGAATACTACGACGGCGACTGGAACCCCGCCCCCGGCGTCCAGGGCCGGATCGTCGAGCCGGGCCACCAGTTCGAATGGGCCTGGCTGCTGCTGCGGTGGGGCAAGCTGGCGGGGCGCGACGACGCCCTGGCCGCCGCCCTGCGCCTGATCGCCATCGGCGACGGCCCCGGCGTCGATCCGGCCCGCGGCGTGGCGATCTTCTCGCTGCTGGACGACATGAGCGTGCACGACGACGTGGCGCGGCTGTGGGCCCAGACCGAGCGGATCAAGGCCGGGGTGCTGGCCGCCCTGTCCACCGGCGACGACCGCTGGTGGACCACCGCCGCCGAGGGCGCCGACGGGCTGCTCAAGTATTTCGACGTGCCGGTGAAGGGCCTGTGGCGCGACAAGCTCCAGGCCGACGGGACCTTCGTCGACGAAGCCGCGCCGGCCAGCTCGTTCTACCACATCGTCTGCGCGATCCTGGAGCTGGACCGGGCGGTCAGCGCCAGATCGTGACCAACAGGACCGACGCCGGGCCGGCGGTGGCGGCGGTCGGGCTCGCGAGCTCGAGACGGTCGCCCGCCGTTGCGGCGCGGCCGTCCAGCGTCACCTCGCCGGACAGGACCTGGATGCTGGCGGCCGGCAGCGTCGCCGCCGCGCCCGCCTCGAATCGCCAGAGCTCGACCCCGGCCTGGTCGGTATAGGTCACCGACCGGCGCTCGACCCCGCCGCCGCTGACCGTCGAGTGACGCTCGGCCAGGTCGCGGCCCTTGGCCTTGAGCCCGTCGACCAGCGCCTTGACCGCCTGGGCGTCGTCGCGGCGGCAGACCAGGACGGCGTCGGGTTCGGCGACGATCATCAGGTCGCTGACCCCGATCGCGCCGACGAAGGGGCCGGTCGAGCGGGCCAGGACGCCGGTGGTGTCGACCAGGGTCACGTCGCCCTGGGCCGCGTTGCCGGCGCCGTCCTGCGGCGAGGCGCCCCAGATCGCGTCCCAGGCGCCCAGGTCCGACCAGTCGAAAGCGGCCGGCACGACGGCGGCCTTGTCGGTGCGCTCCATCACCGCGTAGTCGATCGAGATGCTGGCGGCGCGGGCGAACCCCGTCGCGTCCAGCCGCACCAGACCGGGCTCGACCACCGCGTCGGCGAACGCCGCCCGGGCGCCCTCGACCACGGTCGGCTCGAACCTGCGGAGCTCGCCCAGCAGGGTCGCGGCCTGGAAGGCGAAGTTGCCGCTGTTCCACAGATAGCCCTCGGCGACGTAGCGGCGGGCGGTCTCCAGGTCGGGCTTCTCGACGAAGGCGGCGACCCGGAACACGCCCTGGTCGGCCAGCTCGCCCGGACGGATGTAGCCGAAGCCCGTGGCCGGGCCGGTGGGCCGCACGCCGAACGTGACGATCAGGCCCTGGCCGGCCGCGTCGGCCGCCACCCGCGCGGCCTCGCGGAACGCCTCGGGCTCGCCGACATGGTGATCGGCGGCCAGCATCAGCATCACCCCGCTAGGATCCAGGCGCTCGACCAGGACGGCCGCGGCGGCGACGGCCGGGGCGGAATTGCGGGCCTGGGGCTCGACGAGCACCGTGATCGCGGCCCCGATCTCGCGGGCCTGGTCACGGACCATCTCGACCATGCCCGCCCCGGTGACGACGATGACGTCGCGGTCCTGGGCCAGGTCGCGGACCCGCAGCAGGGTTTCCTGGAAGCTCGAATGGGCGCCCAGCAGCTTCAGGAACTGCTTGGGGCGGTCGGGACGGGACGCCGGCCACAGGCGCGTGCCCGCGCCGCCGCACAGGATGACGGGAAAGATGGCGGTCACGGAATCTTCCCCGAGGGCGCGTCGTCGAGCTTCGTCATGCGCCTTCCTAGCACGCCGTAACCCGACCGGAACACGGGACCGCCCCGCTGGCTCAGGCCGGGGTTCCCGCCCGCAGCTCGGCCAGCCAGACGTCGGCCGTCGCGTCCGACGGCATCCGCCAGTCGCCGCGCGGCGACAGCGCCCCGCCCGACGAGATCTTCGGCCCGTTGGGCATGGCCGAGCGCTTGAACTGGTTGGCGAAGAACCGTTTCAGGAACAGCTCCAGCCACCGCTTGATCTCGGCCAGGTCGTAGGCGCGCTTGGCGCCCTCGGGAATACCGACCGGCCACGCCCCGGCGGCCGCGTCACGCCAGGCGGTCCAGGCCAGGAAGGCGATCTTCGAGGGCGCCATGCCGTAGCGGGTCAGGTAGTAGAGATTGAAGTCCTGCAGGGCGTAGGGCCCCACGAAGCTCTCGGTGGCCTGGACCTCCTCGCCCGGCACCAGTTCCGGCGAGATCTCGGTGGCCAGGATGTCCTCCAGGAGGTCGCTGGTCGCCGCGTCCACGTCGCCCGAGGCCGCCACGAAGCGGATCAGGTGCTGGATCAGGGTCTTGGGCACGCCGGAATTGGGGTTGTAGTGGCTCATCTGGTCGCCGACCCCGTAGGTGCACCAGCCCAGGGCCAGTTCCGACAGGTCGCCGGTGCCCACCACCATGCCTCGGTGATGGTTGGCCAGGCGGAACAGGTAGTCGGTGCGCAGACCCGCCTGGACGTTCTCGAAGGTCACGTCATAGACCGGCTCGCCCTTGGCGAAGGGGTGGCCCAGATCGGCCAGCATCTGCTGGGCCGCCGGGCGGATGTCGAGCTCCTCGGCCGTGACGCCCATGGCCCTCATCAGCTTCCAGGCGTTCGACTTGGTGCCTTCCGAGGTGGCGAAGCCCGGCAGGGTGTAGGCGCGGATGTCCGAGCGCGGCCGGCCCAACTGGTCCATGGCCTTGGCGGCGACGATCAGGGCGTGGGTCGAGTCCAGGCCGCCGGAGACCCCGATCACCAGGCTCTGGGATCCGGTGGCCTCGACGCGGCGGGCCAGGCCCTGGACCTGGATGTTGTAGGCCTCGTAGCAGTTCTCGGCCAGCTTGGCCGGGTCGGACGGGGTGAACGGGAAGCGTTCGATCGGCCGCTCCAGGGCCAGGTCGCCGGCCGGCGGGACGAAGTCCAGGCCGACGATCCGGAACGGCGCGGCGGGCGGGTTCAGGGCCATGGAGTCGCCGTAGCTGCCCACCCGCATCCGCTCCTGGCGCAGCCGCTGGACGTCGACGTCCGCGATGGCCATCACCGGTCCGGTCGAGAACCGCGGGCTCTGGGCCAGCAGGGTCCCCATCTCGTGGATGTCGACATGGCCGTCCCACGCCAGGTCGGTCGAGCTCTCGCCCGCGCCCGCCGCCGAATAGACATAGGCCGCCACGGCCCGCGCCGACTGGCTGGCGCACAGCAGGCGGCGGGTCTCGGACTTGCCGATGGTGATGTTGCTGGCCGACAGGTTCAGCAGGATCTCGGCCCCGGCCATGGCCTGGGCGGTGCTGGGCGACGCGGGGGTCCAGACGTCCTCGCAGATCTCGACCCCGACGGTGAACGCCACGTCTCCCCCGGAGCTCGGGGCGTTGCGCAGCAGGATGTCGGTCCCGAACGGCACGGCCTGGCCAGCCAGGTCCAGGGTGCGGCCGACCACGCCCGCGCCCGGCGTGAACCAGCGGCGTTCGTAGAACTCGCGATAGTTGGGCAGGAAGCTCTTGGGGATCACCGCCCGCACCCGGCCGCCCTGGATGGCGACGGCGGTGTTGTAGAGCCGGCCGTTGTCGCGCAGCGGCGCGCCCACCACGACCAGCGGCGAGAACGACGCGCTCTCTCGGGCCAGGGTGGCGATGGCCGCCTCGACGGCGTCGAGCAGGGCGTCCTGTTGCAGCAGGTCGTCGATCGTGTAGCCGGTCAGGCCCAGCTCGGGCAGCACCAGCACCGCCACGCCGGCGTCATGGGCCTGGCGCGCCAGGGCCAGGGCGCTCTGGGCGTTGGCGGCGGGATCGGCCAGCCTGACCTTGGGAACCGCGGTGGCCACCCGGACGAAGCCATGGCGGTAGGGCGAGAAGAACGAGGGAGAACTCAAGCGACCCGGCCTTTCGAGGTTATGCTAAAAATGAGCATAAGTCAGTCCCCAGCTATAACGCCTGCGGACGTTGTTGCATAGCGCCCACGCGAGGGGGCCGGTAGGTCTCGCGGGCGGGCTCGCGGGTTGACCCCGGGGGGTCATCGTGCGACTCGCGCCTCGCGCAGCCCCGCCAAATCAAGAACAAGCCGGAAGCCCCATGCCCGTTTCGCCCGTCAAGATGGCCGACGCGATCCGCGTCCTTTCCATGGACGCCGTCCACAAGGCCAAGTCCGGCCACCAGGGCATGCCGATGGGCATGGCCGACGTCGCCACGGTGCTGTGGGGCAAGTTCCTGAAGTTCGACGCCAGCAAGCCCGACTGGGCCGACCGCGACCGCTTCGTGCTGTCGGCCGGCCACGGCTCGATGCTGCTCTATTCCCTGCTTCACCTGACCGGCTTCAAGGCCGTGACGATGAAGGAGATCGAGAACTTCCGTCAGTGGGGTTCGCTGACCCCGGGCCACCCCGAGGTGCACCACACCCCGGGCGTGGAGACCACCACCGGCCCGCTGGGCCAGGGCCTGGCCACCGCCGTCGGCATGGCCATGGCGGAAGCGCACCTAGCCGCCCGCTTCGGCAAGGACGTCGTCGACCACCGCACCTGGGTGATCGCCGGCGACGGCTGCCTGATGGAGGGCGTCAGCCACGAGGCCATCAGCATCGCCGGCCGCCTGAAGCTCAACAAGCTGACGGTGCTGTTCGACGACAACAACACCACGATCGACGGTGAAGCCACCATCGCCGAGACCGGCGACCAGCTGGCCCGCTTCAAGGCCGCCGGCTGGGCGGTCAAGGCCGTCGACGGCCACGACCACGGCAAGATCGCCGCCGCCCTGCGCTGGGCGACCAAGCAGGACAAGCCGACCCTGATCGCCTGCAAGACCCTGATCTCCAAGGGCGCCGGTCCCAAGGAAGGCGACCCCCACAGCCACGGCTACACCCTGTTCGACGACCAGATCCGCGACGCGCGCCTGGCCATGGGCTGGGACGCCGCGCCGTTCACCGTGCCGGACGACATCGCCAAGGCCTGGAAGAGCATCGGCCGCCGCGGCGCCCGCGTCCGCAAGGCCTGGGAAGCCGTGGTCAAGGCCTCGCCCCTGGCCGACGACTTCGCCCGCGCCATGAAGGGCCAGCTGCCGGCCGACGCCTTCAAGGCCCTGGACGCCCATATCGCCGAGGCCGCCAAGACCAAGCCGGGCAACGCCACGCGCGTCCACTCCGGCGCGGCCCTGGACCAGCTGATCCCGACCGTCATCGACATGGTCGGCGGCTCGGCCGACCTGACCGGCTCGAACAACACCTTCGTCAAGGGCATGAAGCCGTTCGACGCCCCCGACTACGCCGGCCGCTACGTCCACTACGGCGTGCGCGAGTTCGGCATGGCGGCGGCCATGAACGGCATGGCCCTGCACGGCGGCGTCATCCCCTATTCGGGCACCTTCCTGGCCTTCGCCGACTACAGCCGCCCGGCCATCCGCCTGGGCGCCCTGATGCAGGCCCGGGTGATCCACGTGATGACCCACGACTCCATCGGCCTGGGCGAGGACGGCCCCACCCACCAGCCGGTCGAGCACGTGGCGTCCCTGCGCGCCATCCCGAACCTGCTGGTCTTCCGTCCGGCCGACGCGGTCGAGACCGCCGAATGCTGGAAGATCGCCCTGCAGCACGAGACCACCCCGTCGGTCATGTGCCTGTCGCGCCAGAAGGTCCCGGGCGTGCGCGGCGACGCCGACGAGAACCGCTCGGCCAAGGGCGCCTACGAGCTGCTGGCCGCCGAGGGCGGCGAGGCGGCCGTGACGATCTTCGCCTCGGGCACCGAGGTCTCGGTCGCCGTGGCGGCGCGCGACATCCTGCAGGCCCAGGGCAAGCCGACCCGCGTCGTCTCAACCCCCTGCTGGGAGCTCTTCGAGCAGCAGGCCGACGCCTACAAGGCCTCGGTGATCGGGACCGCCCCGACCCGCGTCGCCGTCGAGGCCGCGGTCCGCATGGGCTGGGACCGCTTCATCGGCGTGGACGGCAAGTTCGTCGGCATGACCGGCTTCGGGGCCTCGGCGCCGTTCGAGCGCCTGTACAAGGAGTTCGGCATCACCGCCGAAGCCGTGGCGGCGGCGGCCGCCGGCTGACGTTCGGTCGGCCTCACGGGAGCGGCTTCAAAAGCATCAGGCCCGCTTCCATCCGCCCCCTGATAATCCAGAAACGCGGCCCGCCGGTCTTTCTCCCCGCGGGTCGCGTCTCGGGATGGACAATATTTAAACAAGCCGTTACGCGTTTGGCGGGAGCTCGCATGGCCCGCGCCAAGCGAACGATAATGATCGCCAATAACATATATCCAACTGGGGTCTGATAGTCGATGAAATCGCTAAGCGCTCGGGTGTTGATGCTTCGCATTAGAGAGCGACAGTGGATCAAGGCGATTTCTTCCAGCGATCTATTCGATCGTGAGTATTATCTTTCGTCGCACGACGATGTCCGGCTCGATGGCATCGATCCGATTTTGCACTATGTGAGATATGGCGCCCAGGAAGGGCGCAACCCTTCACCGACCTTCAGCACCCAGTTCTACCTGAACGGCAATCCAGACGTCGCCCGTTCCGGCATCAATCCGCTTTATCACTACCTGAAGTACGGCAGGTCCGAGGGGCGCGTCGCCACTGATCTGAGCGCCCAGGTCGAATATATTGTCGCGAGCGGACTGCTGGACCGCGATTTCTATCTGCGGACCTATGCCGACGTGGCGGCGGCCGGCATGGATCCGGCGGTCCACTATCTTTCCAGCGGGCACCGGGAAGGCCGCAATCCGAGCGGCCTCTTCGACACCCAACAATACCTGGCCGACAATCCCGAAGTCGCGGCGCAGGGCGTCAATCCCCTGATGGACTTCCTGGCGCGGGGCGGCCGGCGCGACGACCTGGCCGGCGAGACCCGGGCCCAGATGCGCCTGGTCTCGACCAGCGGCCTGCTGGATTCCGCCTACTACCTGGCCCGCCACCCCGAGGTGGCCGCCGCGGGGGTCGACCCCATCTGGCACTATATGGAGCGGGGCTGGCGCGAGGGGCATAACCCCAGCGAGAAGTTCTCGACCCGGCGCTACCAGCGCCGCTACCTGCAGGACGACAGCGTGAACCCGCTGTTGCACTACCTGCTGATCGGACGCGGCCGGGGTTACGAGATCTCTCCGCCGCTGTCGCGAAACCACGAAACCTGGGGATCGACGTCGCGCCAGGACTGGACGGTGCTGTTCCAGGAGCGGCTGGCCGAGCGGGTGAAGGCGCTCGAAACCATGGACCTCGGCCGGGTCACCAAGGGCGCCGCGCCGACCTTCTCGATCATCACGACGATCTACGACACCGACCCCAAGTTCCTGGACGCCCTGGCCCGGACGATCCAGGCCCAGGCCTATCCGTTCTTCGAATGGGTGATCCTCGACAACGGCTCGAAGACGCGGAAGACGATCGACGCCTGCGTCGAGATCGCCGCGCGCGACCCGCGCTTCCGCCTCTTCCGGGTCGAAGACAACCTGCACATCATCGGCGGCAACCGCTACGTCTTCGAACGGGTCAAGGGCCACTACGTCGTGCCCGTCGACTCCGACGACATCCTCTATCCCGACTCCCTGGCCCTGTTCGCCAAGGCGCTGAGGGAGGCCGGGGACGAAAAGCCCGTCCTCATGTTCAGCGACGAGCAGAAGGTCGACGAGGACGGCGAGCCCGTCGAACTGATCTGGCGCTGGGACTTCGCGTTCGCGCACGCGATGGCCACGGCGCCGGCGGCGCACCTGATGGTCTATTCGACCGCCGTGGGCCGCGAGGTCGGCGTCTATACCGACGACTACGCACGCGGGTCGCACGACTGGGACACGGCCCTGCGCATCACGGAGAACGGCGGACGGGCCGTGCATGTCCGCGAGGTGCTGTACGGCTGGCGCATGCACGCGGAGTCCACCGCCCTGGCCACCTCGGCCAAGGACTATATCGGCGGCTCGCAGTACGAGGTGATGGAGCGGTCGCTCGCCCGCCGGGGCCTGCAGGACAAGTTCCAGGCCGGCTCGCTGTTCGAGGGCGTCGTCGGCTGGTACGCCACCCGGCGCAAGGAAATCCGCGACGTCGGCGTCCATGTCGATCTCGTCCTCCAGGACATCGACGATCTCGACACCCTCCGGCACAACCTCGACATGGTCGCCGGGGCCGCCACGGTCCGGCGCGTGCTCTATCCGACCCGGCTCAAGGACCAGGTCCAGGACCTGATCGCCGACGCGGGGCTCGTGACCAAGGCGTACGGCTCCGACAGCGCCCTGACGACCCTGATCAACCAGGCGCCGGCCAAGGCCTTCGCCAAGGTGATCGTCTCGTCGAAGGTCGCGATCCAGAACCGCCGGGCCCTCTGGGAAGCCGTGGGGACCCTGGAGCTGGACCTCAATTGCGGCGTGGTCGGCGGACCCGTGACCGATGCGGAAGGCACGGTCTTCAGCGCCGGTCTCCTGGCCGGCCTGCAGGGCTTTGTCGCCTCGCCCTTCTACGAATGGCTGAAAACCGAGACGCCCGGCCACATCTGGTCGATCGCGCGACCGGTGACGGGCCTCCCGGCGTTCTTCCTGGCCATCCGCGCCGACCTGCTGAGGCAGGGCCTGTCCCTCAAGGGACTGGACGTCGACGACGCCCTCCACGGCCTGGAGCTGGGCCTCGACGCCGCCGCCATGGGCTATGGCGTCGTCCACGTGCCGGAGATGGAAAGCATTTCCGAGCAGGCCCTTCCCGAACTGATCGGGGCGGGCACCCCCGAGCGCACGCGCCTGCGGCGCAAGTTCGCCGGCATCCTGGACCAGGGCGCCTTCCCGAGCGTGCTCTCCCGCCAGGCGAACCGCTTCGGCATGCTGCGGCGGCCCGAGGAGCAGCTCCTCTCGACCGCGGTCGACCCGAAACTGTTCGCGCCGGCCGTGCCCTTGTCGCTGCGCGTGAGCCGCGACCCGACGGGCCAGCCCACGATCAACGTGCTGCTGCCGGCCATCCGGATGGCCAGCATGTCCGGCGGCCCCAACACCGCGCTCAACCTGGCCTACCGCCTGGGCAAGGTCGGCTTCGCCGTGCGCCTGATCTCAACGGACGCGCCCATCGACGCCGACCATGAGCCGATCTGGCGTCACATCCAGGCGATCTCCGGCGTCGAGGAACGCCTGCCCAACGTCGAGCTCGTCGACGCCTCGGACCGCCGCAAGACCATCACCATCCACGAAAAGGACCTGTTCTTCGCGACCGCCTGGTGGACGGCCCAGATGGCCAAGGCCGCCTCGCCGCTGGTGGGCGGACGGCCGTTCATCTACCTGATCCAGGACTTCGAGCCGATCCTCTACCCGGCATCGAGCCACTACGCCCTGGCCCTGGAGACCTACGGCCTCGAGCACATCCCGGTCGTCAACACCAAGCTGCTGAGCGACTTCCTGGTCGAGAACGGCATCGGCCGCCACGCCGATCCGGCCTTCGCCCGGACCGCGATCTCCTTCGAACCGGCCGTTTCGCGCGACGATTTCCATCCCGAGCCCCGCAAGGGCAAGAAGCGCAAGCTGCTGTTCTACGCCCGGCCCAACACGGGCGTGCGCAACCTCTACGAACTCGGCGTCGCGGCGCTGCAGATGGCGATCGCCTCGGGCGACCTGGGCGCGGGGTCCTGGGACTTCGTCGGAATGGGCGAGCCCTTCACGAGCGTCCCGCTCGGTCAGGACGCCACGCTGGAATGTGCGCCCTGGCTGGGCTTCGACGCCTATGCCAGCCAGATGCGGCAGGCCGACATCCTGCTGTCGCTGATGATGTCGCCCCACCCCAGCTACCCGCCGCTGGAGATGGCGGCGTGCGGCGGCCTAGTGGTCACCAACGAATACGCCAACAAGGACGCGGAGCGGCTGGCGGCCGTCTCGTCCAACATCATCGCGGTCCCGCCGACCGTGGAAGCCGTGGCCGCGGCGCTGTCGCGCGCCGTCGACCGGCTGGAAGACGTCGAGGAACGCCACGAAGCGGCCAAGCTCGACCTGCCCCACACCTGGAGCCAGGCCCTGGCGCCCGTGCTGGAGGCCCTCTCCCGGCGGCTGATCGAACAGGGCGTCAAGCCCGACGCCCTGGAGATCGGCAAGAACGAGCCCCGCCGCCTGCCCCTCCCCGACCCGGAACGCGGCGTCGACGAGTACAACGCCTATCTCCGCGAGGCGCTCGCCGATCGCAAAGGACTGTATCCCGCCGTCCAGGAAACCGGACTGCTCAGCTTCGTGACCACGGTCTGGAACACGCCGCCCGCGTTCCTGGACGTGCTGGCGCGCAGCCTGGAGAACCAGGAGGGCGGCGCGGATTTCG
This sequence comes from Caulobacter sp. CCG-8, assembly GCF_037402475.1. NCBI lineage: Bacteria > Pseudomonadati > Pseudomonadota > Alphaproteobacteria > Caulobacterales > Caulobacteraceae > Caulobacter > Caulobacter sp. CCG-8. The sequence continues at coordinate 211,372 of NZ_JBBEUD010000006.1, read as the reverse complement.
AGTGGTACATCCTCGACAACGGCTGCACGCGCCCCGACGTCATCGCCTACCTCGCCAAGCTGGCCGAGAAGCCCTACGTGCGCCTCGAGCGCGTCGAGAAGAACCTCGGCATCATCGGGGGCATGCGCCGCTGCCTCGAGCGCGCCAAGGGGCGCTATATCCTGCCCCTGGACTCCGACGACTACCTGACGCCCGACTGCGTCCGCATCGTCACCTGGCATCTGCAGAAGCACGGCTATCCCGCGCTGGCCTACACCGACGAAGACAAGCTCATGGGCGCCGAGCTCAGCGGCCCCTACCTGAAGCCCGACTGGGATCCGGTCCTCTTCGTCAACTCCTGCTACATCGCCCATCTCTGCGCGATCGACCGCAAGATGGCGCTCGAACTGGGCGCCTATACCGACGCCGAGGCGGAGGGCAGCCACGACTGGGACACCTTCACCCGCTTCGCCCTGGCCGGTCACACGCCGCGGCACATCCCCGAGGTGGTCTACAGCTGGCGCATGCACCAGCAGTCGACGGCGTCGAACATCAATTCCAAGCCGGTGGTCTTCGGCTCACAGCGCGCCGTGCTCACCCGCTTCCTGAAGGGCCACGCCAAGGGCAAGCTCTTTGAACTGACGAAGAACCCGATGTTCGGCGAGACGCCGGACTGGTGGCTGCGCCGCCGTCGCGCGCCGGCCGCGCCGGGCCTGACGACGGTCGTCGTCTCCAACGGCTCGTCGCCCAAGAAGCACACGCTGCGCGTGCCCGCCAAGGTCGACCACCAGGTCTTCCACGTCGACCTGGCCAAGGGTCCCCACGCGCTGGTCGAACACGCCCGCGCCGCGGCGAAGGAAGGACGCCTGTTCCACATCATCGCGGACGAGGTGGCGCCCGACAACGACGAGTGGTTCCACGAGGCCGTCGGCCATTTCGAGCTCTTCCCGGACGCCGTCATGATCGGGGGACGCATCCACTCCTACGGCGAGGTGCTCGCCGCCGGCTACGTCTTCGGGTTCGGCAAGGGGTGCGAGTGCCCGGACCGCGGCCGCCGCCTCGCCGACCCGGGCTACGCCGCCCAGATGTGGAAGCAGCATTCGGTCAGCGCCGTGTCGGCGCTGCACGCGGTGATCAAGCCCGACTTCCTGATCCGCGCCCTCGAGGAGATCGCGCCCTGGGGGCCGTCGACCGCGATGCTCGGCGGCTGGCTCGGCGCCAACGCGCGCAAGCACGGCGAGCGGGTGATCTATTCGCCCTTCGTCTCGGGCGAGACGGGGATCGACTGGGACAGCCTGGTCCAGGACGCGGAACATGCGCGGTTCGCGTCGTACGCCGCCGACATCATCCCCGAACGCCAGCTGCTGCACCCGGACCTGGGCCTGACCCGGGCGACGGCCTATCGCCCGGTTCGCCGCTCCAAGTCGTCGGCCTCGCCGGCGGCCTATCCGGTGTGGCACGACCTCCAGGCCAAGGCCCGGACGGCGGTCGCCCCGGGCGGTCCGGTCAAGACGCGCTTCTCGCTGCTCACGACCCTGTACATCCGCACCGACGAGGCCCTGTTCCGCCGCACGGCCGAGACCGTGTTCGCGCAGCGCGACGTCGGCTTCGAATGGGTCATCCTGGCCCACGGCCCGATCAGCAAGGGCCTGAGGGCCTACCTGCGCACCCTGGCCAACGATCCGCGGGTCAAGCTGCACTATCTCGACGAGAACCTCGGCATCATCGGGGGCATGCAGCACGTGCTCGCGGCGGCCAAGGAGGACTACATCCTCCCGCTGGACGGGGACGACCTGCTGACGCCCGACTGCCTCAAGCTGCTGGCCCAGGCCATCGAACGCGCCCCGACCCCGCCGGCCTTCCTCTACACCGACGAGGACATCGTCATCGGCGAGGCCCTGCAGGCGCCCTATCTGCGCCCGGCCTGGGACCCGGTCCTCGACCTGGAGAACTCCTGGATCTGGCACGCCTGCGCGTTCCGCCGCGACCTGGCCCTGAGCCTGGGCGTCTATACGTTCAAGCCGAGCGAATACTGCCACGACTGGGACACGGCCTACCGCTTCTCGCGGGCGGGCCACCCGCTCGTCCACGTGCCGTCGATCGTCTACCACTGGCGCCACCACCAGGGCAGCACGTCCAACAACGGCGAGACCAGCAACGGATCGTCGAAGTCGGTCCAGGCCCTGCTAGCCGCGAAGATCGAGGACCGCGGCCTGTCGGCGGTCTGCGAGGTCGCGCCCTTCCCGATCTTCCGCGGCGCCGAGGAATGGTGGATCAAGCGCAACGCCGAGAACCTTCCCGACATCGTCGCCGTGGAGGTCTCGGCCTCTGACGCCCTGGGTCCGTTCACCGTCGGGCGCCGCGCGCGCGGCAAGGCCGTCCCGGCCTCGGCGTTCATCGAGCAGGTGCGTGGCGCCAAGCCCGGCGACCTGGTGCTGATCCACTCGACCAAGGCCCAGAAGCCCAGCCAGGAGCTCCTGCTGGAAGCGGTCAAGATGTTCGAGTTCCACGACGACGTCGCCGTGGTCGCCGGACGGCTGGTGAACGACGTGGCCGTGGTCGCCGCGGGCTGGATGGCCGACGGCCAGGGCCACCTGCACGCGCCCTACGACCAGCTGGCGCTGACCGATCCCGGGCCCTTCGTCCTGGGCTGGAAGCCGCAGACCATCTCGGCGGGCGTCATCGACCTCTGCCTGGTCAGGGCGGACTTCCTGCACGAGGCCCTCGCCGCGGCGCCGGCCGGCCTGGCCCCCGCCGAACTGGGCCTGTGGCTGGGCGCCTTCGCGGACCGCTCGGGCCGCCGGGTCGCCTACAGCCCGCTGATCGAGGGCAAGGTGCGCGGCCGGCCGCTCCATCCGACCGACAAGGCGAGCGTGCAGGCCGCCTGGAACGCCTTCACCGCCGGCTCCGCCGCCGGCGGCGAGGCCACTCCCGTCCGCGGCGCGGGCGGCTACGGCCTCAAGCGCTTCATCTGACGCGAAAACGGCGCCGGAATCCTGGATTCCGGCGCCGCCCGCGGTCGTCCTGTCCGGCGATGCGCGCCGATCAGGCCTTGCTGATGATCAGGGCGTCCTGCCCGCCCTCGGGATAGGGCCAGTAGCCCGACCACGACCCCAGGGCGATGCGCTCCAGCGTCAGGCCGGACGCGCCGACCAGGGCCTTCAGGCGCTCCTCGTTGTAGGCTACCGCGCCCAGGGGGTGCTGCGGATCGTTGATCAGGCAGCCCTCGCCCCAGGGATGCTCGAACCTCAGGTCGAAGGGCGTCAGGTTGGTCTCCCGCGCCTTGGCCAGCACGGCGTCGTTGTAGAGGAAGCAGGTCAGGAAGGCCCGGCCGCCGGGCTTCAGCACCCGCTGGAACTCGCCCAGATAGTAGGTGATGTAGTCCGACAGCATGTGCGTGAAGACGGACCAGGCGAAGACCCCGTCGACGCTGTTGTCTTCCAGCGGCATCTTGAAGGACCGCATGTCCTCCGTGCCCGTCGGATTGTGCAGCTGATCCGCCACGTTGTAGTGGTGGAAATTGAAGTTGGGATGGCGCGGCGTGAGGTTGGCCGACAGCCAGGCGATCGAGTCGCCGATGATGTCCACGCCGTCGTAGCGGCCCTCGGTGATGATCTCGGTCAGCGGGATGGCGTCGCGGCCGATGCCGCAACCGATTTCGAGAAGCCGTGAATCGCTCTTGATCCCGAGATAGCGGCGCAGGTCGGCGATGTGGGCCGTGGAGATCGCATCGAACGAGTCGGGGCCGCCGCCCGTCAGGTTCACTAGTCGTTCAGGGAGGTCATAACCTTTGAAGTTAAAGGTGTTTTCTGACATTTCTGCTCTCTACCGAAGAAAAAACGACGCATCGGGACCAAGATTTCAGACAAGTTATAAGTTGAGTGGGGCGTCGAGCAACGAAAGTCTTTGACGCCTTCGGAGGCGACGGCGGATCCCGTTCAGGCGCGGGGCGCCACGAACAGCTTCTCCGTGAACGCCGGGATGACCTCGTCCACCGCCTCCAGCACGGTGGACCATCCGGCGGGGGCCGGCAAATTCGTCGACCGGAAGTCGAAGGCGTCGTGCTCGTTGCGCCAGACCGTCCAGTTCTTGGTGTAGATCGCCTTGGAGGCGGCGCTCATCATGTTCATGTAGGCGGCGATCTGCTCGGGCCTCATCTCGTGCAGGGCGGAGATCGCCGCGAAGCAGTCGACGATGCCGGCGGGGACATGCCGCAGCTGGTCGATCGTGAAGATCGCGATGTCCGCGGCCATGACCTCGTCGGCGACCTCGTCCCAGCGCGCGAAGGGCCGCCAGCGGAAGATCTTCCGGTCGGGAAGCGCCTCCGCCAGATGCCATTCCGCCACCGCCAGGGCCGGCGGGATGTCGAAGATCCAGTAGCGCAACGGCTTCAGCTGGCTCGCGACATAGCCCAGCCGCCCGTATCCCGCCCCGATCTCGGCCAGGATGGGGCGCTCGCCTTCGAGGACGGGCCGCATGCGGGTGAACTCGCGCAGCGAATTGGCCAGGTCCTGCGAAACGGCCCGGCCCTGGACATTGATGGGAATGGGATTGCCGACCGCCGCCTCGGCCAGCTTGTCGCCGTCGCCCAGAGCCGCGCGCTTGGTCGCGTGCCACCACAGCAGGCCGACGAACAGCGTGTAGCCGCGCGCCGCGCTGGGCGAGAGCAGATAGCTGGTGTCGTTGATGCTGAGCACCGCCGGATCGCCGAGCAGCTCGGCCTCCAGCGGCAGGGCGCTGGGATCGTCCGCCCATTCGCGCAGCAGGCTCTGCATCTGCGGATCATTGGGGCCTTCGACGGCCCAGTTGAAATAGTTCTGAGCCAGAGTCCGCTTGAAGTTCTCGACGCCGTGCCGCGACAGCAGCGCCTCGTTCTGGCCGCCGATGTCCGCCCAGAAGCGTCCGGCCTGGAACAGCTCGGGTCCGGCCTCGAGCTGGCGGCGCATCGCGGTCGAGCGTGCGAGGAGCGCCTCGGTCACCGCCGGCTGTCGGGGTTTCATCGGTTCGTGAGTACGCATTGAGCTTCCTTGGCGGACTTGGTCCTCCGCCCTTACCGCAGAATCATCACGCTTTCGCCTGGCGACGTTTGTCATTAGGCAGGGGTTGATCAACGAATCGAAGCTTGCCGGGAGCTTGCGTGATGACGGCATCGACTTCCCCGCCCGTGCGCCCGCCGATCGGCGCGTTCAAGCCCTACTGCCGCGACGCCGACCTGACCGCCGAAGAGCAGCAGATCGTCGACCGCTTCCACGACCTCTACTATTCCAAGCTCGACGGCGGCGTGGGCCTGCACACGATCGTCCTGGCCTGGATGGGCCACGAGATGTTCAAGTGCCCGATGGACCTCTGGCTCTATCAGGAGCTGATCGTCCTGCGGCGACCGAACCTGATCATCGAGACGGGGACGTACAAGGGCGGCAGCGCGTTGTACCTGGCGTGCATCTGCGACATGGTCGGCGAGGGCTCGGTCGTGACGGTCGATATCGACGACACCCATCGCGCCATCCAGCCGCAGCATCCGCGCCTGCGCTATGTCAGCGGCTCGAGCACGGCCCCCGAAATCTTCGCCCAGGTCGCAGCCCAGGCCGCGGCGGCCGGTCCCGAGGTGATGGTGATCCTCGACAGCGATCATCGGCGCGACCACGTCCTGGACGAGCTGCGCCTGTACAGCGAACTGGTGCCCGTGGGCGGCCTGCTGGTCGTCGAAGACACCAACGTGAACGGGCATCCGACCTATCCCGAGTTCGGGCCGGGCCCCTGGGAGGCCGTCGACGCCTTCCTGGCCGAGAACCCCCGGTTCGTGGCCGATCGGTCCTTCGAACGCTTCCTGCTGACCATGAACCCGCGCGGCGTCCTGCGGCGCGTCGAATAGCGACGCGAACGCCCCCCTCCCACCTACGGAACGTCGAGTTTCATGTTCTCCGTCCTTATCCCCAGTCGGAATCGACTCAACCTGCTCAAACTCGCCGTCGAGTCGGTCCGGCTGCAGGATTTCGGCGACTTCGAGATCGTGATTTCCGACAACGCTTCGGACGACGACTATCGCGGCTATGTCGACGAGCTCGGCGACGCGCGCGTGCGCTATCTGCGGTCGGATTCACCGCTGTCTGTGACCGAGAACTGGAATCGCGCCCTGGAGGCGGCCCAGGGCGACTATGTCGTCATGCTGGGCGACGACGACGCCATGGCGCCGGGCTATCTCAGCCATCAGGCGTGGCTGATCTCGGCCTTCGACCGGCCCGACGTGCTGTACGCCAACTGCTATCACTACACCTATCCCGGCGTCATCGCCGGCGCGCCGGACGGCTATCTGGCGACGGTCGACAACAGCGTCCTCTTCCACGATCGCAACGCGCCCTACGAGGTGGACCTGGACTGGGCGCGACGCCTGGGCGTCATGGGTCCCGCCTTCCGCCACCAGATCAGCTTCAACGCCCAGCACTACATGTACCGGCGGGACTACATCCTGTCGCTCGCCGACCTCGGGCCGTTCTACCAATCGCCCTATCCGGACTACTATGTCAGCTTCCTGACCTTCCTGACCGCGGCGCGGATCATCGCCGATCCGCACCCGCGCATGATCATCGGGATCGCCAAGCAGTCGTTCGGCTTCTACTTCATGAACCAGCGCGAGGAGGAGGGACGGCTCCAGTTCCTCAGCGCGCCCGTCGACACCGCCTTCCTGTCAGGCGGCGACCCTGCCGTCGTCGAGGCGATCGAGCGGCCGGGGGTCGCCCACGTCCGCAACTGGCTCCTGGCCGCCCTGCAGCTGAAGCAAAGGCTGGCCGGACGCATCGAGGTCGCGGTGGACCTGCGCCGGTACCGACGCCTGCAGACGATGGAGATGGCGCTCCTGGCCGGCTACGAGACCCGCGAGCCGCGCCGCGCCTATTACGACTACATGCGGGGCCTGAGGGGCGCCGACCTGGCCTTCGCGCGACGCGCCCTGCGCTCGGCCATGACGGTCAAACGCCTCAAACTGCCCGACACCCGCTCGATCATGTGGGGCTATCAGAGCCTTCTCAACACCTACCATCCCGCCACCGTCGCCTATCACGGGATCCCGAGCCACCAGGACATCCTCGACGCCGTGCGGTGGCTGGCCCTCCCGGCCGAGGCCGCGCCCGAGCCCGAGCCGGCGACCGCCGCCCCCAGCCTGGAAGAGCAGCTGGCGCGGAGCCAGTCGCAGCTCCAGTCCCTCAACGAGGCCCACGCCGCGCTCGCCCGACGGGGCGATGAACTGGCCGCCGCCGCCGAGCAGGCCGCCGGCGAGACGCTAAGGCTGGCCGCCGAGCTTGAATCGACCGTCCGGTCGCGGAAGGCCGGCCAGGAACGCGAACGCCTGCTGACCGCCGAACGCGACGAACTGCTGGGTCAGCGCGCCGCGCTGGAACGCTCCCTGCCCTGGCGCGCCACCCGGACCCTGCGGGCTTTCCTGGCGCGCCTGGACCGGAAGCCGCCGGATCTCACGCCGCTCTAGAGCGGCGCCGCGCGGCCCGGAAAACCGGCGGCGAGCGACGGCGTCCCGCGGCGCGTCCGTAAATTGAAGACCGCGCGGTCGCTGTCGCAAAACTTTTACTCAACGAGACCGCCAAAAGCCCAGATCGGGCCTTTTTTCCTCGGTTGTCATTCTCGCGCGGGCTCCGCTATAGGGTACGGACGAGGCCTAAGTGCTTCGGCTCAAAATGGGGATGAGAATACTCGTGCGCTCAGATGTACCTGTCTTCATTTTGTGCGGCGGCCTCGGCACCCGCCTGCGGGAACAAACGGAGTTTCGCCCGAAACCAATGGTCCCGATCGGCGGTCAGCCGGCGCTTTGGCACATCATGCGCCTCTACGCGCATTTCGGCTTCCGTAAGTTCGTCCTCTGCATGGGATATCGCAGCGAAGTCATTCGGGAATATTTCCTGAACTTTCATCGCATGACTTGCGACGCGACCGTTCAACTGGGCACCGACCAGGTGACGTTCCATTCCGTGGAAGGCCTCACCTCCGAGGCGGATTGGGAAGTGACGCTGGCCTATACCGGCGAACTGACCATGACCGGCGGCCGCGTGTTCCAGGCGGCCTCGCGCTACCTGGGCGACGCCGAGCATTTCGCCGTGACCTACGGCGACGGCGTCACCGACGCCCACATCGGCAACGAGTTCAAGGATCACGTCGCCACCGGCAAGATCGGCACCGTCCTGGGCGTCAATCCGCCGTCGCGGTTCGGCGAGTTCAAGTTCGACAACGGCGAGGCCTTCGGCTTCGAGGAAAAGCCCGAGATCGAGGATCACTGGATCAACGGCGGGTTCTTCTTCTTCAAGCGCCAGTTCATGTCCTACCTGAACGACGATCCGGCCCTGGTCCTGGAGCAGAACCCGCTGCGCAAGCTGGCGGCCGACCGCCAGCTGAACGTCTTCAAGCACAGCGGCGAATGGGCCTGCATGGATACCCAGCGCGACGTCGAGACGCTGAACAAGGCGTGGACCGAAGGCCGGGCGTTCTGGGATCCGTCGCACCTGCCGCCCCGCACCTAAATCAGGCCAGTCATGTCATCCTCGTCCATCGCGCCCGCGTCGGGTCCGAAATCCGCCGACGCCGCGCTCCTGGGAGTCCCCAATCCGGCCTTCTGGGCGGGCCAACGGGTCTTCCTGACGGGCCACACCGGGTTCAAGGGCGGCTGGCTGGCGTTGTGGCTGGCGCAGATGGGCGCGACCGTGCGCGGCTACGCGCTGGCGCCGTCCACGAGCCCGTCGCTGTTCGACGTCGCCAAGGTCGCCGAGGTCACCGAGAGCGTCATCGGCGACATCCGTGACGCCGAGCGCCTGAACGCCGAGATCCAGGCCTTCAAGCCCACCGTGCTGATCCACATGGCCGCCCAGGCCCTGGTGCGTCCGTCCTATGACGATCCCGTCGAAACCTATTCGTCGAACGTCATGGGGACGGTCCACGTCCTGGAGGCCTCGCGCCGCTGCCCCAGCCTGGGCGCGACGATCATCGTCACCAGCGACAAGTGCTACGAGAACCAGGAAGTCATCTGGGCCTATCGCGAGACCGATCGCCTCAACGGCCACGACCCCTACAGCAACAGCAAGGCCTGCGCCGAGCTGGTGGCCTACGCCTACGGCCGCAGCTTCTACCACCAGCTGCCCGACCACGCCCTGGTGTCGGTGCGCGCGGGGAACGTGATCGGCGGCGGGGACTGGTCCAAGGACCGGCTGCTGCCCGACCTTCTCGAAGCGTTCGCCGCCGGGCGCGAGGCGATCATCCGCCGCCCCAAGGCCGTGCGCCCCTGGCAGCACGTTCTGGAACCGCTCTCCGGCTATCTCGTCGCGGCCCAGGCCAGCTTCGGGCGCGGCTCGTCCGAGAACCTGGCCTGGAACTTCGGCCCGCGCGAAAGCAGCAACCAGCCCGTCGGCACGCTGGCCAAGGTGGCCAGCGCCCTCTGGGGCGACGCCGCGAAATTGACCATCCAGGAAGATCCTAACGCCGTGCACGAGGCCGGGCTGTTGACGCTCGACTCGACCAAGGCGCTGATCGAGCTTCAATGGCGGCCGCGCTGGAACCTCCACGACGCGGTCGCCAACACCGTCGCGTGGCGCAAGGCGTTCGGCGAGGGCGCCGACATGGGCGCCGTCACGCGTCAACAGATCCAGCAATACGTCGCGACCGCCGCGGACGGCGCCGCTCAATAAGATGTCTACGGGAACCCTGACGATGCACGTTTCTCAGAGCTGCAGGCATTGCGGCCAACCAGTGAATGTGGTGATGGCCGATCTCGGCGCCACGCCGGTTTCCAACGACTACCTGCGCCCTGAAGCGGTGGACGGGCCCGAGCCCTATTATCCCCTGCGCGCCCTGGTCTGCGAAAGCTGCAAGCTCGTCCAGCTGCAGGACTTCTTCAAGGAAGACGACCTGTTCCGCAGCGACTACGCCTATTTCTCGTCGTTCTCGACCAGCTGGCTCAAGCACTGCGAAACCTACGCCAACGCGATGATCGCCCGCTTCGGCCTGGGCGCCGACAGCCAGGTCGTCGAGATCGCCAGCAACGACGGCTACCTGCTGCAGTACTTCAAGCAGAACGGCGTCAAGGTGCTGGGCGTCGAGCCCAGCCTGTCGGTCGCCCAGACCGCCATCGACAAGCACGGCATCCCCACCGAGGTGGCCTTCTTCGGCTCGGCCACGGCCCAGGCCCTGGTGGACCGCGGCGTCCAGGCCGACCACATGGCCGCCAACAACGTCCTGGCCCACGTGCCGGCCATCAACGACTTCCTCGACGGCTTCCGCATCCTGCTGAAGCCGCAGGGCGTGATCACCTTCGAATTCCCGCACCTGCTGCGCCTGATGGAGCAGTCGCAGTTCGACACGATCTATCACGAGCACTTCAGCTACATCTCGCTGCTGGCCGCCGAACGCATGCTCGACGTGGCCGGCCTGCGCGTGTTCGACGTCGAGGAGCTGCCCACGCACGGGGGCTCCCTGCGCCTGTTCGTCTGCCACAAGGACGCGGACTACGCCCAGGAGCCGCGCGTCGCCGCCGCCCGGGCGGCCGAGGACGCCGCCGGCCTGGGCGACATCGACACCTATCGCAAGTTCAGCGACGCCGTCCGCAAGGTGAAGCGCGACCTGCTCAAGCTGCTGGTCGAACTCAAGGAGGGCGGCGCCCGGATCGTCGGCTACGGCGCGGCGGCCAAGGGCAACACCCTGCTGAACTACTGCGGCGTCGGCGCCGACATGATCGACTACGTGGTCGACATGTCGCCGCACAAGCAGGGCCTCTACCTGCCGGGCACCCGCCTGCCGATCCTGTCGCCCGACCAGATCCAGAAGGACCGTCCCGACTACGTCCTGATCCTGCCCTGGAACATCAAGGACGAGGTCATGTCGCAGCTGGACGGCATCCGCGCCTGGGGCGGCAAGTTCATCGTCGCGATCCCCTCGCCCCGGGTCCTGTGATCCCATGCGGAAGCTCGACGAACCTCTCGCGGGCTGCAGGCTGCTGGAGGGACCGATCTTTCATGACGAGCGCGGCTATTTCCGGCGGCTGAACACCGCCGGCGACGCCGTCGCCAACGGCATGCCGGAGAGCTTCCGCCAGCAAGGGGCGTCCTTCAACCTGCAACGCGGCACGGTTCGCGGCCTGCATTTCCAGAAGGCGCCGTTCCTGGAGCACAAGCTGGTGCAGTGCGTGCGCGGGGCGATCTTCGACGTGATGGTCGACCTGCGCCCGGACTCGCCGACCTACGGCCGGCATTTCGCGGCGGAGCTGTCGGAGACCAACGGCCACATGCTGTACAGCGAGCCCGGTTTCGCCCACGGCTTCCAGGCCCTCACCGACGACTGCCTGGTGCTGTACCAGATCTCGCCCGACCTCGTTCCGGGCGGCGCCGGCTCCGTGCGCTGGGACGATCCCGAGCTCGGTATCGCCTGGCCGCTGGACGCTGTGAACGTATCGGAAAACGATCGCCGGGCGCCTTTATTTCGACAGCATGATCCGGCCCTAACCGCGCCGCGGCCTTAAGCACGAGAACCGTTTTGGCTTCGTCTGTCCTCTTCACGGGCGCCAGTTCCTTCACCGGTCTTTGGTTCGCCGAGGCCATGGCCGAGCGCGGCCTGCGCGTGGTCGCGCCGCTACGGGGATCCGCGGACTCCTACGAGGGCGTGCGCAGTCGGCGGGTCGAACGTCTGCAGGCCTGCGCCGAGGTGGTGTTCGACTGCCCGTTCGCCACCCCGCGCTTCCTCGAACTGGTCGAGGCCGGAACCTGGGACGCCCTGGCGCACCACGCCGCCGACATCGACGGCTACAACGGGTGGAGCTTCGATCCGGTCAGGGCGGTCCAGCGGAACGCCGCGGGCGCCGATGTCGTCTTCGCCAAGATGGCCGAGCGCGGCGCCAAGGCCGTCGTCGTCACCGGCACCGTGTTCGAGGCCGGTTCGGGCGGCGCGCCCGGGTCCCTGGCCGCCAACCCCTACGGACTCTCGAAAACGCTCACCACCGAGACCCTGCGCCATTTCGCGGCCTGGTCGAACCTGCGTTTCGGCCGCTTCGTCATCGCCAACCCCTTCGGCCCGTTCGAAGAGCGGCGCTTCGGCTGGTACATGTTCAAGACCTGGCTTTCGGGGAACGTCCCGGTCGTGCAGACGCCCGATTATGTACGTGACAACGTTCCGGCGCCCGTGATAGCCGCCGCGTACGCGGACTATGTCGAGGCCATGATCAACGAACCGGCGACACCCGCCGCCCGGCGGCCTTCCGGATACGTCATGAGCCAAGGCGCGTTCGCGCAGTTGATGGCCAAGGAGGCGTCCCATCGCCTGGGGCGCGATCTGTCCGTCGACTTCGCGCGGCAGATCGAGTTCTCCGAGCCCTATCTTCGCGTGAACGACGAGTTCAGCTTCGATCTCGCGGACATCCCACGGTTCTGGGATCAGTACGTCGAATACTACTCCGCACTGCACAAATCTGGAGACCTGAATTGATCGACCTTACTATCGGGTGCGCTGCGGATGAGTAATCCTTCGAAGAACGGCGCTCGACGCCTGATGCGTCTCACGCCGACCAACGCGTTCATCGAGCTCGGCGACTCCCTGGGCCTGTGGCGCCTGTGGCTGTCCATGGGCTGGTCCGACATCAAGCAACGCTATCGCAACTCGGTGCTGGGGCCGTTCTGGCTGGCCAGCGGCCTGGCGCTGACCATCGCGGGCATGTCGCTGCTCTACAGCCAGATCCTGCACGTCGCCTTCCAGGACTTCGCGCCCTATCTGGCGGCCGGCCTGATGATCTGGTCGTTCATCGCCAGCGTCGCGACCGAGAGCTGCCATAGCTACGTGCTGGCCGAGGGCCTGATCAAGTCGCTCCAGGTCCCCTACTTCGTCTACATCTTCCGGGTCGTGGCGCGGAACCTGATCGTCCTGGCGCACAACCTGGTCGTGGTGGCGATCATCTGGGTCGTCTTCGGCAAGGTCATGGACATCAAGCCGCTGGAGACGCTCGCCGGCATCGCCCTGCTGACCCTGTTCTCCATCGGCATGGCCACGGTCTTCGCGTCGCTCGGCGCGATGTTCAAGGACTTCATCCAGATCGTCACCCAGGTGTTCCAGATCCTGATCTTCGTGACCCCGGTCTTCTGGCTCACCAAGGCGATCAGCCCCCGGTCGGCGTTCCTGCACCTCAATCCGTTCTACTACCTGATGGAAGTCGTGCGCGAGCCGCTCCTCGGGACCACACCCACCGCCTTCGTCTTCACGGGAGCCGTGGGCTTCACCTTCGCCAGTCTGATCGCGGGCATCATCGCCTACGCCGTCAGCCGCAAGTCGGTCGTGTTTTACGTATGAGCCCAGAACGTCTTATCTCGCTGCGCGGCGTCACCGTCGATCTGCCGGTCCAGGAAACGCGCGCTCGATCGTTGCGCAAGGCCGCCCTGGGCATCGCCGTCGGCGGCGTCCTGATGCGGTCGCGCAACGACCAGGTCACCGTCCGCGCGCTCACCCAGATCAATCTGGACGCCCACAACGGCGATCGCATCGCCCTGGTCGGGTCGAACGGCGCGGGCAAGAGCACGCTGCTGCGGGTCCTGGCCGGGATCTATCCGCCCACCTCGGGCACGATCACCACCTCGGGCACCATCAGCGCGGTCTTCGACAGCTCGCTCGGCCTCGACATGAACCTGAGCGGCTACGACAACATCGCCGTCGCCTGCCGCTACCGCGGCATCGACCGGGCGACGATGGAATCGCTGCGCCCCTCGATCATCGAGTTCTCCGGGCTGGGCGGGTTCATCCACCTGCCCATGCGCACCTACTCGCTGGGCATGATGGCGCGTCTGGCCTTCGCCGTGACCACGTCGATGACGCCCGACATCCTGGTGATGGACGAGTGGCTGGCGACCGGCGACGCCGCCTTCATGGAGCAGGCGCAGAGCCGGCTGCACGAGCTGGTCGACGAGGCCCGGATCCTGATCCTCGCGACCCACTCGATGTCCCTGGTCAAGACCCTGTGCAACAAGGTCGCCGTGCTGGACCACGGGCGGATCGCCTATTTCGGCCCGATCGAGGACCTCCCCCCCGGCGTCTATCCGCCGCTGGCCTGAGGCCTCGCCGACACCAAAGAGCGCCCCGCGGTCAGCCGATCGCGGGGCGCTTTTGCGTTCGCCAGCCCGGCAGCGTGCTCCGGCTGCGGTAGACGCCCCAGGACTGGCCCGCCAGAAGGTCGCGCTCGGGGCGCTGCAGGGCGTCGAAGTGGCGGGTCTGGTTGTCGCCGACCAGGAGATTGGTCTGCCGGCCCTGCCGGAAGCCGTCGGACCACGGCCACCAATCGATATCGTAGCCCCGCCCGTTGCGCCCCACCGTCAGCACGCGCAGATCGCGCGCCAGCACGCGGTTGGTCATGCTGAGCGCGCCGCTCTCGAACATGAAGGCGTCGCGCCGGCCCTCGATGGCGACGTCGGCCGTGATCGCGTGCAGCAGGGCGACGTCGAGCATGAACCCGTTGGTCCGCAGGTGCGGGTTGGGAAAGGCGGGGAAGTCGGGATCGATGACGTGGAGGCTCTCGTAGGACCCCGTGGCCCCGACCAGCCCCACGCCGGGCGCGTCCAGGTTCCGGTCCAGCTTGAGCAGCCAGCCGTCGCAGAGGATCTGGCTGTGGCTGTTGAGGAAGCACACCCGGGGTTCGTCGATCCGCCGGCTCATGGTCAGGTAGGCGCCGATGTCGCGTCCGGCTTCCTCGACGACCACCGGCACGTGCGGGACGGCCGCGCACAGGACGGCCGCCTCGGCCACCGCCGCCTCGGTGTCGAAGCCCTTCAGGGCGATGTAGAGCCGGTGGCCCACGCCCGCGTCGAAGGCCGCGTAGGACGCCAGGAACCGGCGCGCGTGGGCGCGCCAGCCGGCGTCCTCCCAGCGGAGCAGGAACACGACCGCGATGGTGGGGCTTGGGGTCATGGGTTGGACAACTTCATCGCCACGCGGTGGGTCGCCGGCCGCGTCGTCAGGGCGTCCTCGCGGTAATAGGGATCCCGGGCGCAGGATTCCGGCCAGGTCTGCTGATGCCAGGTCACCGCTTCGGGCCTCGGCGCGCGCCATCGGGCCATGGAGAGCTCGGCGCCGGGCGTGTGCGCGATCAGCCGGCCGCGCCGGGCCAACTTCAGGCAGTAGTCGAGGCCCTCCAGGTCCGGACCCAGTCCGTCCACGAATCCGCCCACGGCGATGAAGTCGTCGACGCGGGTGGCGAGGCACGCCCGGCTGACCCCCAGCACGTTGCGCGGCACGAGGGGCGCGACGCCGGCGGTCTCGACGCGGATCGGAGCGGGCTCCCCGTCGTCGTTGGTCAGGCCCACATGCCGCATGCCGGTGGCGCGATCTACGAGGACGGGCCCCACCGCCGCCACGGCGCCGTCCGCGAGCGGCGCGACCAGGGCCTCGATCCAGGCCGGCGACGCGTCGGTCAGGTCCTCGTCGACGAACACCAGCACGTCGTGGCGATCCGCCAGCCCGTCCAGCCAGGGGGCGGGGGGAGCGGGCGCGACGGTCTTCGCCGACGGCCGGACCTCGCGCACGATCTCGACCAAGGGATAGTCGGTCGGCGGCGGCGGACGGCCCGAGCCGCGCCCCCGGACCACCAGCAGGACCCTCGGCTGGGCGACGCCGGCGGCGGGCGGCGGCGACGTTTCGGTCGCGACGCGCCCGGCGTCCGCCAACAGCCCCTCGGCGTCGTCGGCGGGGCGATGCAGCAGCACGCGGGGTATGCTCGCCACGCGCGCGCCGTCGGGCCCGCCGGCGCGGACCAGCCGCAGGCGATCGGCCGGACCGGCGTATCCCACCCGATTGGAGAACACGGCCGCCCGGCCCAGATAGTTGGCCGCCGCCAGATAGGTCGGGCTCCAGTCGGGCTTGAAGAACGGCTCCCGCTCCACGCCGTCGGCGTCGACCAGGTCCTCGTCGCCATGGAGGACCTCCAGGGCCGGGTCCGCGTTGATGCGGTCGGCGAAGGCGTAGAGGGCGTCCTCGGCCAACCGGTCGCCGGCGCGCAGGAACATCCTGTAGCCCGTTCCGTCG
Organism: Caulobacter sp. CCG-8; assembly: GCF_037402475.1. Lineage (NCBI taxonomy): Bacteria > Pseudomonadati > Pseudomonadota > Alphaproteobacteria > Caulobacterales > Caulobacteraceae > Caulobacter > Caulobacter sp. CCG-8. The sequence goes on along the minus strand of NZ_JBBEUD010000006.1, from coordinate 195,355 downwards.
CGCGCCGGCGGCGGGGTTTCGCCCTCGGCCAGATCGTGGATCTCCAGGTCCGGATAGATCTGGGCGGCCAGGGACGCGCGGGTGGCTTCGGAGTCGCCGCCTCGCGCCGCCTCGACGAAGACCTCGAAGCGCGGGCGCGCGGTCATCAGCGGCAGGTGCGCTTCGAACTCGCGCCTTTCCAGGGGCCGCCAGGCCGCCGCCAGGTCGGTCCAGGCCGCGTAGTCGACACGCTGCGGCAGCGGCTGGCGCAGCCCCAGCGACAGGAACAGCGTCGTCGAAAGCGGGCGCCAGACGCCGGGATGGAGCTCGACCTCGACACGGATCAGGTGCGCGCCGCGGTTCAGCTGCAGGGCCAGTTCGAAGCCGCAGGCCTCGGCGTAGGGCGGCGAGCGGTGGAAGGCCTCGCGCACGTCCGCGCGGGCCATCACCCGAACGGGATAGAGCGCCCGATTGACCTTGATCCGCACGCGGGGCGGATCGACCCGGTCCTTGAGGACGGCCCAGCCCCTGAGCACGCAGCGCCCGCGAATGGCGCGGAGCGGACGCTGTCCTCGCGGTTCGTCGATGGCGTAGAGCAGGCGGTCGGGCGCGGGCGAGCCCCGGAACAGCATGAAATAGAAGCGTCGGATCAGCGCCTTGGCGGGCCCCGGCAAGGACTGGAACATATTCGGCGAAAACCTTGCTTCCGACATACGACCCACGCGGCGCGGCCTTCCCGGCGCTGGACGTCCCTCTACTGGCTGTCCCCGGCCAGGGCAAAGCAAATCGCCGGATCGGACGGCGGCGCGCCGGAGCGCACAACGGAGTTGGCGCGACGGACGATTGGTTGTTACAGCAACGCGGCGCGTCGGTCCCGGCCGGCGGCGCTCATGCTTCGGCGACCACCAAGGCCTGCGTATCTTCATGACCCTCGACATCACCGCCATCCGCGCCGCCGCGGCCCGCCTCGCCGGCCAGATCGAGCGCACCCCCTGCCGCTATTCCAAGACCCTGTCGAAGATCACCGGCGCCGAGGTGTGGGTGAAGTTCGAGAACCTGCAGTTCACCGCCGCCTACAAGGAGCGTGGGGCGCTCAACAAGCTGATGCTGCTGTCCGACGCAGAGAAGGCCAAGGGCGTCATCGCGGCCAGCGCCGGCAACCACGCCCAGGGCCTGGCCTATCACGGCGCCCGCCTGGGCGTGCCGGTGACCATCGTCATGCCCAAGACCACCCCCTTCGTGAAGGTGCAGCACACCCGCGACTTCGGGGCCAACGTGGTCATCGAGGGCGAGACCTACGACGACGCCGCCGCCCATGCGCGCAAGCTGCGCGACGAGCAGGGCCTGACCTTCGTCCACCCGTTCGACGACTATGACATCATGGCCGGCCAGGGCACGATCGCCCTGGAGATGCTGGAGGACGCCCCCGACCTGGAGGTCCTGCCGGTGCCGATCGGCGGCGGCGGCCTGATCAGCGGCGTGGCCACGGCGGCCAAGGCCATCAAGTCCGACATCCACATCATCGGCTGCGAGCCGGCCATGTACCCGTCCTTCACCGCCAAGATGCGCGGCGTGGCGGCCCATTGCGGCGGCCAGACCATCGCCGAGGGCGTGGCGGTCAAGACGGTGGGCGAGCTGACCTACGGCGTGGCCCGCCCCCTGATCGACGACGTGCTGCTGCTGGAAGAGCCGCACATCGAGCAGGCCGTGGCCCTCTATTGCAACGTCGAGAAGACCATCGCCGAAGGGGCCGGCGCGGCCTCGCTGGCGGCCCTGCTGGCCTATCCCGAACGGTTCCGCGGCAAGAAGTGCGGCCTGATCCTGTGCGGCGGCAACATCGACACCCGCCTGCTGGCCTCGGTCCTGACCCGCGAGCTGGTGCGCGCCCAGCGCCTGGTGTCCCTGCGCATCGTCGGCGACGACCGCCCGGGCCTGCTGTCGACGGTGGCCAGCGTGATCGGCGGCATGGGCGCCAACATCATCGAGGTCAACCACAACCGCCTGGCCCTGGACGTGCCGGCCAAGGGCGCAGAGTTCGACATCACCATCGAGACCCGCGACGCCCAGCACACCCAGGACGTCATGGACGCCCTGCGCGAGAAGGGCTACCCGCCGCGCGCGGTGTGACCAGATCCTCCCCCTCTGGGGGAGGTGGCCCGAAGGGCCGGAGGGGGACCGACCGCGCGGACCCCCTCAGTCGCTTCGCGACAGCTCCCCCAAGAGGGGGAGCATCCTTCTACAGCAGCCCCTTGATCATTTCCCGGGCCGCGTCGGCCAGGTCCGGGCGCTTCAGGGCCAGGGCGACATTGGCCCGCAGCAGGCCGATCTTGTCGCCGCAGTCGTAAGTCTCGCCCTCGTATTCCAGGGCGTGGAAGTCCTGGGTCTGCAGCAGGGTCAGCATCGAGTCGGTCAGCTGGATCTCGCCGCCCGCGCCCTTGCCCTGCTTTTCCAGCAGGTCGAAGATTTCCGGCTGCAGGATGTAACGGCCCGAGATGAACAGGTTCGAGGGCTCGGTGCCCTTCGGCGGCTTCTCGACCATGCCGGTCATGCGGTTCAGGCGGCCTTGCTGGCCGTCCAGGGCGACGATGCCGTACTGGTGGGCCATGCCCTCCGGCGCCGGCTCGACGACGACGATGTTGCCGCCCTTCTGGTCGTAGGCCTCGATGGCCTGGGCCAGGGCGGGCTTGCCGGCCGACATCACCATGTCGGGCAGCATCACCGCGAACGGCTCGTCGCCGACGATGTCGCGGGCGCACCACACCGCGTGGCCCAGGCCCAGCGGGGCCATCTGGCGCACGAAGCTCATCTCGCCCGGACGGGGCAGCTCGTCGCGCAGCTCCTTCAGCAGGGCGGTCTTGCCCTTGGCCTCCAGCGCCGCCTCCAGTTCGACCTGGTGGTCGAAATAGTCCTCGATCGCGCCCTTGTTGCGGCCCGTCACGAAGACGAAGTGCTCGATGCCCGCGGCCCGACCTTCCTCGACGATGTAGGACAGGATCGGCCTGTCCACGACGTTGAGCAGCTCCTTCGGGGTGGTCTTGGTGCCGGGCAGGACCCGGGTGCCGAAGCCCGCGACGGGAAGGACGGCTTTGCGGACGGGTTTCATGAGGGCCTCGTGAGCAGTCACTGGGTGGGGACGGTTTCTAGGGCGCGCCGCGATATCGCGCCACCACTGTTCTGTGACTGTCCGTGTCAAAACGAGGGCCGCCCAAAATCGGCGCGCGACAGACCGCGAAATGGTCTAGCACGGACGAATAATCGTCGGAGCCCGTCGTCCCATGGTCCGCCCCCTCGCGCTGGTCCCCAAAATCGCCCTCGCCGTCGCCCTCGGCGCGACCCTGGCCCTGTCGGCCTGCGGCCCCAGCAAGAAGCAGCAGGAAACCCTGGCCGCCGCCCAGGTCTTCATGAACCAGAACGCCAAGCAGCCCGGCGTCGTCACCCTGGCCGACGGCCTGCAGTACAAGATCGTCCGCTCGGGCCCCCTCGACGGGGCCAAGCCGAACCCGACCGACGAGGTCAAGGTCAACTACGAGGGCAAGCTGGTCGACGGCACGGTGTTCGACAGCTCCTACGAGCGCGGCCACCCCGAGTCCTTCCCGCTGCAGGGCCTGGTGCCCGCCTGGAAGGAGGCCCTGGTCATGATGCGGCCCGGCGACGAATGGATCCTCTACGTGCCGCCGGAGCTGGGCTACGGCGCCCAGGACAAGGGCCCGATCCCCGGCAACAGCGTGATGATCTTCCGCATCGAGCTGATCGACGTGCTGTCCTCGAAGATCCAGGCGCCCAAGCAGAAGGCGCCGGTCTAGAGCGCGTCCGCGTTCGCAGGAATCTCGCCCCCTATCCGTTGTCATCCCGGAAGCCTCGCAGAGGCTGTCCGGGACGACGACTGTTGGGGGCGCTGGGGCTATCCCCGCCTAGACCTTCGGCACGGCCATCCCCCGACGCACGGCGGCCCGCTCGCCCACCCGCTCCAGCCAGGCGCGCACCGCCGGCAGGGGCGGACGGTCGGGCTGGATCTTCTCCAGCCCCTCCAGGGCCGCCACGGTCCAGGGATAGGCGGCGATGTCGGCGATCGAATAGTCGTAGCCGGCCAGGTAGGGGACCTTCTCCAGCCGCCCCTCCATCACGCCCAGCAACCGCCGCACCTCGTCGGCGAAGCGGTCGATGGCCAGCTCGATGGGCTCGGGCGCGCGCAGGGCGAAATAGCCCAGCTGGCCGGCCATCGGCCCAAGACCCCCCACCTGCCAGAAGGTCCATTCCAGCGCCGCCACCCGGTCCGGACCCGAGGGAGCCAGCAGCTTGCCGGTCTTCTCGGCCAGATAGACCAGGATCGCCCCGCTCTCGAACACCGACTGCGGCCCGCCTGGCGCGTCATGATCGACGATGGCGGGGATCTTGTTGTTGGGCGAGATGCTCAGGAAATCCGGCGCGAACTGCTGGTTCTGGCCGATGTCGACCGGGTGCACCGTGTAGTCCAGCCCCAGCTCCTCCAGGGCGATGGGGATCTTGCGGCCGTTGGGCGTGGTCCAGGTGTAGAGGTCGATCATGGGGGCGCCTTCGGGGGCTTGTCTGTCCGGGCTCGAAGCATAGAACGCGAACGGAGCCGATCGGGGCTCAGTCCCGGTAGGCGCGGGCCGGCGGGCGCGCTAGGGTCGCGCCATGGTCCCGTCCTCCCAAACCGCGCCGCCCGTCGCGTCGTCCCCGATCTCGTCCTCGGAGACCCTGGCCGCCCGCGCCGTCGACATCCTGTCCACCCTGGTGGCCTTCGACACCACCTCGCGGCTGTCCAACCTGGCCCTGGTCGAGTGGGTCGAGGCCTATCTGGCGGACCTGGGGGTCGCCTCCCGCCGGGTGCCCAACGCCGACGGGACCAAGAGCAACCTCTTGGCCAGCATCGGCCCGGCGGTGGAGGGCGGCGTCGTGCTGTCCGGCCACACCGACGTGGTGCCGGTCGACGGCCAGCCGTGGAGCAGCGACCCGTTCGTCCTGACCGAGCGCGACGGACGCCTGTACGGCCGGGGGACCTGCGACATGAAGGGCTTCCTCGCCTTGGCCCTGGCCGCCGCGCCCGATCTGGCCCGTGCCGAGCTCGACCGCCCCGTCCACCTGGCCTTCTCCTATGACGAGGAAGTGGGCTGCCTCGGCGCGCCGGACATGATCGCGGTGATCGCCGACGAACTGCCGCGCCCGGCCCTGGTGGTGGTGGGCGAACCCACCGACATGGTCGCCGTGCGCGGCCACAAGGGCATCGCCAGCTTCCGCGTCACGGTCACCGGCCGCGAGGCCCATTCCAGCCTGACCCACCTGGGCGTCTCGGCCAACATGGTGGCCATCAAGCTGATGAACCACCTGGTCGAGCTGTCCGAACGGCTGGAGCGCGAGGCCGACCCCGCCTCGCCGTTCACCCCCAAGGGCGCGACCCTGACCATCGGCCAGGTCAACGGCGGCACGGCGGTCAACATCCTGGCGCGCGAATGCGTGTTCATCTTCGACCTGCGCGTCCCGGCGGGCCTGGAACCCAAGGCGATCCTGGCCGAGTTCTTCGCCCTGGCGGAGACGCTGGACGCCCGGATCAAGGCCAAGGCCCCCGAAGGCGGCGTCCGGGTCGAGACCCGGTCGATGACCCCGGCCTTCGCACCCGAGGTCGACGGCGCGGCCGAGGCCTTCGCCCGCCGCATCGCCGGCGACAACGGCCCGCCGCGCGTCGTGCCCTACGCCGCCGAGGCCGGCCAGTACCAGGGCGCGGGCTTCTCGACCGTGATCTGCGGCCCCGGCTCGATCGACCAGGCCCACCAACCCGACGAATATGTCGAGATCAGCCAGATGGAGCGCGGCGCGGCCTTCATGCGCCGGCTGGTCGAGGACCTGTCCCGGGCCTGATCCGGCGGCCTATCGGGCCGAGGGCCGGTAGCGCCTGATCACCAGCCGCCGGCCGAAGAAGGCCACCGGGTCCAGGGCCATGACCCGCAGGATGTCGAGCGCGCCGGCCTTGCGGGCGGCCTGGACCTGGCGACGCGAGGCCAGGATCGGGTCGAGGTCCTGGCGCTTGAGGGCCGCGCGGATGCCCCGCCAGGCCGGACCGGCGTCGCCCCGCCGCCAGTGCAGCAGCAGGAGGCCGGCCGTCACCGCCACGTGCAGCGGCAGGGTCAGCCACAGCAGCGCCAGCGGCGTGTTCTTCAGGAAGGTCCAGACGCGGTTGCGCGAGCCGTGGAAGACCGAGAAGTCCGACCGCACCCCGGTGCTGGCCGAGCCCACGTGCTCGACCACCGCCGCCGGCAACAGCAGGGTCGGCTCGCCCGCCAGCCGCAGGCGGTAGCCCAGGTCGACGTCCTCGCAATAGCAGAAGAACCGCTCGTCGAAGCCGCCCAGCTCCAGGAACAGCGCGCGGTCGATGATCGTCGCGGCCCCGCAGGCCGAGAACACCTCGCCCTCCAGGAGGTCGGCCGGACGGCGACGACGATAGCCGCCGCGGAACGGGATGCCGGCCGAGGTCATCACGTCGCCGGCCCCGTCCATCAGGTCCGGCTCGTCGGCCACCATCTGCAGCGAGGTGAAGCAGCGCACTTCCGGATGACGGCGGGTCCCGGCGACCAGGGCCTCCAGCCAGTCGGGCCGGGCATAGGCGTCAGGGTTGAGCAGCACCAGCCAGCGGCCCCGGGCCTGCCCCGCCGCCAGGTTGTTGCCCGCCGCGAAGCCGAGATTGGCCCCCGGCTGCAGGAACCGGATCGCCGGGTCGGCCGCCGCCGCGGCCTGGGGCGCGCCGTCGGTCGAGGCGTTGTCGACCAGCAGGATCTCGAAATCGGTGAAGGTCTGGGCCCGCAGCGCCTCCAGGCAGCGCGCCAGGGTGGGGCCGCTCTGGTAGGAGACGACGATCACGCTGACCGTCGGTCCAGGCTCCCTCTTGTCATCGCCGCTCGGGCAAGCCATGCCTGACGAACTCATTTCTCGAAGGGTTGAATCGTGAAGATCACGCCGTTGGCGATTCCCGAGGTGCTGCTTATCACGCCCGCGCGCCATGGCGACGAGCGGGGTTGGTTTTCGGAGACCTTTCGTCAGTCGGCGTTGACCGAGGCCGGTTTCAAGGGCGGCGCGTTCGTCCAGGACAACCATGTACGCTCGACCACGCGCGGCATCCTGCGCGGCCTGCATTTCCAGAAGCCGCCGCACGCCCAGGACAAGCTGCTGCGCTGCGTGCGCGGCGCGATCTTCGACGTGGCCGTCGACATCCGCCGGGGCTCGCCGACCTTCGGCCAATGGGTCGGGGCCGAGCTGTCGGACGACAACGCCCGGCAACTGCTCGTGCCCAAGGGCTTCGCCCACGCCTACTGCACCCTGACCGACGAGTGCGAGGTGCTCTACAAGGTCACCGACTACTACGCGCCGCAGTCCGAGGGCGCGCTGCGCTGGAACGACCCGGCCGTCGGCGTCGCCTGGCCGATCCCGCCCCAGCAGATCTCGACCAACGCCCGCGACGGCGCGGCCCCGTTGCTGGCCGACCTGGACACGCCCTTCACCTACGGCGAGGCGGCGCGGGCCCTGGTCTGAGCCGGCCTTCGCTCCCCGACCGGCGATCCGTCGCATCGAGGTCGAGGGAGAGGGCATGGTGGCTATCGAAGCTATCCGGCAACTGATATTGCGTCCTTTGCGTGCATGCGGACCAAGCGGATGCAAGCGTTCGAAGGCGTCGTTTCGCCGACCTAAAGGAATTAGGGCGTGAAGATACTTGTCACCGGGGGCGCGGGTTTCATCGGGTCAGCGGTCTGCCGCCATCTGATCGAGAATACCGGCGATCAAGTCGTCAATGTCGACAAGCTGACCTATGCGGGCACGCTCACCTCGGTGGCCGAAGTCGCCGGCTCGCCCAACTACAGCTTCATCCAGGCCGACGTCGCCGACCGCGCCGCGATCAAGGCGATCTTCGAGACGCACAAGCCCGACGCGGTGCTGCACCTGGCCGCCGAGTCGCACGTCGACCGCTCGATCGTCGGCGCCGGTCCGTTCATCGAGACCAACATCGTCGGCACCTACGTGATGCTGGACTGCGCCCTGGACTACTGGCGCGGCCTGACCGGCGAGGCCAAGGCCGCCTTCCGCTTCGTCCACGTCTCCACCGACGAGGTCTACGGTTCCTTGGGCGCCGACGGCCTGTTCTCCGAGACCACCCCCTACGCGCCGACCTCGCCCTATTCGTCGTCGAAGGCCGCCGCCGACCACCTGGCCCTGGCCTGGTGGCACACCTACGGCCTGCCGGTGCTGGTCTCCAACTGCTCCAACAACTACGGCCCCTACCACTTCCCCGAGAAGCTGATCCCGCTGATGATCCTCAACGGCCTGGATCGCCGTCCGCTGCCGGTCTACGGCGACGGGGCCAACATCCGCGACTGGCTGTTCGTCGAGGACCACGCCCGCGCCCTGCGCATGATCCTGGAAAGCGGCCGTCCGGGCGAGAAGTACAATGTCGGCGGCCGCAACGAACGGACCAACCTGCAGGTCGTGCACGCGATCTGCGACCTGCTCGACGAGCTGGCGCCGTCCGCCGAAGGCTCGCATCGCGACCTGATCACCTTCGTCGCCGACCGTCCCGGCCACGACCACCGCTATGCGATCGACGCCACCAAGCTGGAAAGCGAACTGGGCTGGAAGGCCCGCGAGACGTTCGAGACCGGCATCCGCCGCACCGTCGAATGGTATCTGGCCCGGGCCGACTGGTGGGGCCCGCTCCGCGAAGCCTATGACGGCCGCCGCCTGGGCCTCCTGACCGCCAAGGCCAGCTGAGGCCATGCCGGCTCCGATCCTCGTCTTCGGGCGCAACGGGCAGGTGGCGCAGGAACTGGCTCGGCTGGCCGACACCAGCGGCCGCGCCATGAGCTTCGCCGGACGCGAGACCCTCGACCTGGCCGATCACGGCGCCATCGAGGGCCTGGTGGCGTCCGTCGCGCCGGCGGCGGTGATCAACGCCGCGGCCTATACGGCGGTGGACCGCGCCGAGACCGAGTCCGAGGCCGCCTACGCCCTCAACCGGGACGCCCCCGCGGCCATGGCCCGGGCCTGCGCGGCCCGCGGCCTGCCCTTCGTGCATTTCTCGACCGACTACGTCTTCGACGGCGCGCTGGAGCGCCCCTATGTCGAGACCGACGCCACCGGCCCCACGGGCGTCTACGGCGCCAGCAAGCTGGCCGGTGAACAGGCCGTGGGCGCCGTCGGCGGCCTCGCCGCCGTGCTACGCACCTCCTGGGTCTACAGCCGCCACGGCGCGAACTTCGTGAAGACCATGCTGCGGCTGGCCGCCGACCGCGAGGAGCTGGGCGTGGTCGCCGACCAGCTGGGCCGCCCGACCTGGGCCCGCGACTGCGCCGAGGCGGCCTTGCGCACGGCGGACGCCCTGGCCGGGACGCCGACCCTGGCGGGCGTCTACCACCTGAGCGGCGCGGGCGACGCCACCTGGGCCGACCTGGCCTCGGCGGTCTTCGACATCTCGGCCTCGCGCGGGGGCCCGAGCGCCCGCGTCCGGCCGATCGCCACGGCCGACTATCCCACCCCCGCCCAGCGTCCGGCCAATTCGCGCCTGGACTGCGGGAAGTTCGAATCCGCGCTGGACTGGCGCGGCCGCCCCTGGCGCGACAGCCTGGCCGCCTGCATGACCGAGATGGAGCTCTAGTTGTCCATGAAGGGTATCGTCCTGGCCGGGGGCTCCGGCACCCGCCTGCATCCGCTCACGCGGGCGGTCTGCAAGCAGCTGTTGCCGATCTACGACAAGCCGATGGTCTACTACCCGATCAGCACCCTGATGCTGGCCGACATCCGCGACATCCTGATCATCTCCACGCCCAAGGACATCCCGCTGTTCAAGGACCTGCTGGGCGACGGCTCGGCCTGGGGCGTGCGGTTCCAGTACGCCGTGCAGGAGACGCCGCGCGGCCTGGCCGACGCCTTCATCGTCGGCCGCGAGTTCATCGGCGACGACAAGTGCGCCCTGGTTCTGGGCGACAACCTCTATTTCGGTCACGGCCTGAGCGAGATGCTGGCCGAAGCCGCCGCCTCCGACGTCGGGGCGACGGTCTTCGCCTACCATGTGCACGACCCCGAGCGGTACGGCGTGGTCGATTTCGACGCCGAGGGACGCGCGGTCTCCCTGGAGGAGAAGCCCGAAAAGCCGGCCTCGAACTGGGCGGTCACGGGTCTCTACTTCTACGACAACCAGGTCGTCGAAATGGCCCGTGACCTGCCGCCCTCGCCGCGCGGCGAGATCGAGATCACCGACATCAACCGGCTCTACATGAACCAGGGCCAGCTGTCGGTCTCCAAGCTGGGGCGCGGCTACGCCTGGCTGGACACCGGCACGCACGACAGCCTGGTCGAGGCCACCGAGTTCATCCGCGCCATCGAGAAGCGCCAGGGCCAGAAGGTCGGCTGCCCCGAGGAGATCGCGTTCGCCAAGGGTTGGCTCTCGCCCGACCAGCTGGCCGCCCTCGGAGAGGCCATGGGCAAGACTGAGTACGGCCAGTACCTGGTCCGGCTGGCGCGGGGCTAGGCGGCCCCGGCCCACTCCGCCCGCACGGCCTCGTCCTCCTCGATGGCCGTCGCCGCGAGGCGCGCGAACCCCTCGGCGTCCAGCAACCGCCTCGCCGCCCACACCGCCGCGCCGCGCACCACCGGCGAGGGGTCGGCCAGCAGGGGCTCGACCGCCCGCATCGCCCCGGGATCGCCGCTGTTGCCGATCGCGTAGAGCACGTTGCGCACGAAGCGGTCGCGGCCGATGCGCTTGACCGGGCTCTTGCTGAACAGGGCCCGGAACGACGGGTCGTCCAGTCCCGCCAGCTCGGCCAGGGACGGACCCTTGAGGGTCTCGCGGGCGTGGAAGGCCATCTCGCTGGAGAGGCTGGCGAACTTGTTCCAGGGACAGGCCGCCAGGCAGTCGTCGCAGCCGTAGATGCGGTTGCCCAGGGCGGGGCGGAACTCGGTGGGGATCGGGCCCGACAGCTCGATGGTCAGGTACGAGATGCAGCGCCGCGCATCCAGGCGGTTGGGCGCGGGGAAGGCCTGGGTCGGGCAGATGTCCAGGCAGGCGCTGCACGAACCGCAGTGGTCGCGCTCGGGCGGATCGGCCGGCAGGTCCAGGGTGGTCAGCACGCTGCCCAGGAACAGCCACGAGCCGAACTGGCGCGAGACCAGGTTGGTGTGCTTGCCCTGCCAACCCAGGCCCGCGCGCTGGGCCAGGGGTTTCTCCATCAGGGGCGCGGTGTCGACGAACACCTTCACCTCGCCGCCGAACCGGCCGTGCATCCAGCGGGCCAGGGCCTTCAGCCGCTTCTTGATCACCTCGTGATAGTCGTCGCCCTGGGCGTAGACGCTGATCGCGGCGCGGGACCGGTCCTCCAGGGCCAGCAGCGGGTCGTGCTCGGGGCCGTAGTTGACGCCCAGCACCACCGCCGTCGTCGCGTCCCGCCACATGGCCGTGGGGTGGGAACGCCGGTCCAGCGTCTCCTCCATCCAGCCCATGGCCCCATGGAAGCCCTCGGCCACGAATTCGCGCAGCCAGCCGCCGTTGGGCCAGGCGTCCGAGGCGCTGGCGAACCCGCAGGTGTCGAAGCCCAGCCGAAGGGCTTCGGCTCGGATCTCGTCCCGCAAGGTCTCGTTCGGGTGGCTAGAAGTCGAGATCGTCATAGTGCGCGACCGGCGCCAGGCCCGGCCAGCGATCGGCCAGGATGGGTCGGAAGGCGGGCCTGGACTTCAGCTTCATGTACCAGGTCTTGGTGATCGGGAAGTCCTTCCACGGCACGTCGCCGAAATAGTCGATCACCGACAGGTGGGCGGCGGCGGCGAAGTCGGCCAGGCTCATGCGGCGGCCGGCCAGCCAGTCGCGGGTGTTCAGCAGGCCTTCGATGTAGTCCATGTGCGCGCGCAGGGCGTCGCGGCCCCGGCGCAGCGACGACAGGTCGGGCGCGCCCAGCCGCAGCAGGCGCTTCTCCATCTTCTCGTGCAGCAGGAAGCCGTTGACCTCGTTGTCGAACTTGCGGTCGAACCACTGCAGCAGGCGGCGCGCCTCGGCGCGCTCGCCCGGCTCGCGGCCCAGCAGGGCGGGCTCGGGGTCCTGCTCCTCGATGTGCTCGAGGATCGCGCGGCTCTCGGCCACCACCGTGGTGCGCTGGTGCTTGGTCTCGACCAGCACCGGCGGCACGCCCGACGGGTTCAGCTTCAGGAACGCCTCCGGCCCTTCCCAATAGCGGACCTGCACCTCGACGAACGGCAGGCGCTTCTCGCCCAGGGCGAGGCGCACCTGGCGCGAGGCCGGGTCCAGGGGGAAGTGGTGAAGGGTTCGTTCGACGCTCATGCCCACGCGCATTCAGGCTGCATCGTTCGATCGATGCGCCGTTTTGTTTAACAAGAACTTGCTGAACGCCGGTCTTCCGCCGACTTCACGGCCAAAATCAGGTCGTTGGACCTGACTCTTGACCTGGACCGCGGACCTTAACTCTTACAGTCAAGCTTTGGCGTTCATCCGGCCGATCAGATTGGTCGTGCTCTGGCCCGCCTTCAGCTCGGCCAGCAGCACCTTGCCGCCATAGGCCAGCACCACGTCGGAACCGACCACGGTCTCGACCGTGTAGTCGGCGCCCTTGACCAGCACGTCCGGGCGGAAGGCCTTGATCAGGTTCAGCGGGGTCTGCTCGTCGAACAGCACCACCAGGTCCACCGCCGACAGCGAGGCCAGGACGGTGGCGCGGCCGCCCTCCTTCTGCACCGGCCGGGTCGGGCCCTTCAGGCGCTGGACCGAGGCGTCGGTGTTGAGGCCGACGATCAGACGGTCGCAGGCGGCCTTGGCCTGGGCCAGCAGCGAGACGTGGCCGGGGTGCAGCAGGTCGAAGCAGCCGTTGGTGAAGCCCACCTTCAGCCCCCGCGCCCGCCAGCCGGCGACGATGGCCAGGGCCCCGTCCAGGTCGGCGATCTTGTCGGCGATGGGGTCGGCGTGCTCGCCCCGGGCCGCCTCGACCAGCTCGTCGGCGGTGACCACGTCGGTGCCCAGCTTGGCCACCACCAGCCCCGCGGCCAGGTTGGCCAGGCGGGCCGCGTCCAGCGGACGCGCGCCCTTGGCCAGCGACAAGGCCAGGGTCGCGGCCACGGTGTCGCCGGCGCCCGAGACGTCGAACACCTCCAGGGCCGTGGCCGGCAGGTGGACGGGCGCCTCGCCGCGCACGGCCAGGGTCATGCCCGCCCCGCCCCGGGTGATCAGGGCGGCGGCCAGGTTGGGGGCCGTGGCCAGGATGGCGTCGGCGGCTTCGGCGGCGGCCTCGTCCCCGGCCCCGGTCACGCCGGTGGCCTCGGCGGCCTCGCGGCGGTTGGGCTTGATCAGGGTGGCGCCGTCATAGCGGCTGAAGTCGCGGCTCTTGGGATCGACGATCACCGGCTTGCCGGCGGCGTTGGCGGCGGCGATGGCGGCCTTCAGCACCACCGGCGTCAGCACGCCCTTGGCGTAGTCGGACAGCACCACCACGTCGACCTCGCGCAGGTGGGTCTCGAACGCCTTCAGCAGGGCCTGGCCGTCGGCCTCGCCCCGGTCTTCGCGATCGGCGCGCAGCATCTGGTGCGAGCCGGAGATGTAGCGGGTCTTCTCGGTGGTGCGGCGCTTGGCGTCGACGATCAGGGCCGCGTCCAGGCTGGGTTCGCGATCGATCAGGCCCAGCAGCGTCCGGCCCGCGTCGTCGTCGCCGACCACGCCCACCAGCACCGCCCGGCCGCCCAGGGCCGCGACGTTGCGGGCCACGTTGCCGGCCCCGCCCAGCATCGCCGTCTCGCGCTCGATGGCGATCACCGGCACCGGGGCCTCGGGCGAGATGCGGTCCACCGCCCCGTAGACGAAGCGGTCCAGCATCACGTCGCCCAGCACCAGCACGGTGGCGCCCGAAAAGGTCGGCGGAAGCTTGGCCAGGGTGTCGTCCATCAGGTCGGTCGCTCTAACGTCTCGGAAGAAGCGCCATTTGGCCCCGCGGAGCCGTCGGGGCAAGCCTTCAGAACGGCTCGACCTCGCTGAAGGCCCCCGCATGCGGCTCGGCGAGGCCGCGCGGGTCGGGATGCAGCAGGATGTCGGCGGTCGGGAAGGCCTCCAGCACCCGCGCCTCGGCCTCGACCATCAGGGTGTGGGCCAGGACCAGGGGCGTCTCGGCGTCGAAGTCCATGTGGGCCTGGACGTGGACGAACGGGCCCGAGGCCCGGGTGCGCAGCTGGTGCACGCCCATCACCCGGGGGTCGGCGGTCAGCAGGGCCACGATGCGGGCGCGGTCCTCGTCGGCCAGTTCGCGGTCCATCAGCTGGTGGCTGGCCTCGCGGAACACCCCGATCGCGCCCCAGACCAGCCAGGCGGCGACGACCAGGCCGGCGGCGGCGTCCACCCAGGTCAGGCCCAGGAACCCGGCGGCGGCGATGCCGGCCAGGCTGACGGCGTTGGACGCCAGATCGGCGGCGTAGTGGGCCTTGTCGCCCGACACCGCCACCGAGCGGGTACGCTTCATCACCTCGGCCTGGGCGCGGATCAGGGCCAGGGTCAGGAGGATCGAGACGATCATGACGCCGATGCCCAGCCCCTCGGCGGCGATCGGCTTGGGATGCAGCAGGCCCCGGATGGCCTCCTGGCCGATCAGGGCGCCCGAGGCGAAGACCAGGCCCGCCTGGGTCAGGCTGGAGAAGGCCTCGGCCTTGCCGTGGCCGAACCGGTGCTCGGCGTCCGGCGGCTCGGCGGCGTAGCGCACGGCGTAGAAGGTGATCAGCGAGGCGATCAGGTCCAGCCCGCTGTCGGCCAGCGAGGCCAGCATGGCCACCGAATGGCCGGCCAGCCAAGCCGCGCCCTTGATCACGATCAGCACGGTCGCCACCCCCACCGACAGGGCGGTGACCCGGCGGGTGAGCTTGGCGGACTCGGCGGCGGTCAGGGCGGGGACGGGAGCAACGGACATGCACGCTGTTTAGCAAGGGCGGCGATGCAGCCCCAGCGAGAACGACTCGCGGTGGACGAAGGAGGGGACACACACTCACGGCAAGACCATGCCGGATCGGCTCGGACCGTGGCGTGAGTGTGTGTCCCCCGTTTCCCCCCTAGGCCGCCGCCTTGGTCCTGGGCCCCACATAGACCGACTGCGGGCGCACCAGCTTTCCGGTGGCCAGTTGTTCGCGGGCGTGGGCGATCCAGCCGGCGGTGCGGCCCATGGCGAAGACGCAGGTGAAGCTCTTGGGCGGCAGGCCCAGGGCCTCCAGCAGGACGGCGGTGTAGAACTCGACATTGGTGTCCAGCGGCCGGTCGGGCTTGTGGTCGCGCAGGATCCGCAGGGCGGCCTGCTCGACGCTCTCGGCGAAGGCCAAGCGGCCGGGCACGGCGTTGGACGTCTGGGCCAGCTGGCGGATCGCCGCCTTCAGCGCGTCGGCGCGCGGGTCGCGGACCCGGTAGATGCGGTGGCCGAAGCCCATCAGCCGGTCGCCGCGCGCCAGGGCCGCCAGCAGCCAGGCCTCGGCGTTGTCGGGCGCGCCGATGGCGTCCAGCATCTCGATCACCGGACCGGGCGCCCCGCCGTGCAGCGGACCCTTCAAGGCCGAGATCCCGGCCAGCACCGCCGAGGTCAGGCCGGCGCGGGTGGAGGCCACCACCCGGGCGGCGAAGGTCGAGGCGTTCAGCCCGTGGTCGCAGACCGTGACCAGATAGGCGTCCAGCGCCCTCGCCTCCCCGTCCGTGGCCGGGACGCCGCGCGTCATGCGCAGCATGTCGGCCGCGTGCGACAGGGCCGGGTCCGGGGCGACCGGCGACTGGCCGCCGGCGACGCGCAGCACGGCGGGAGTGAAGACGGCCGGGGCGGCCAGCAGCAGCAGGGCCGTGTCCAGCCCGTCGCCGTCGGGCAGGCGGGCGATCAGGGCGCGGACGGCCTCGACCGGATCGCGCCGGGCCAGGCCCTCGTCCAGGGCGGCCACCTCGGCGAAGGCGCGGGCGCGGGCGGCGCCGAGGGCCGGGGCGAGGTCGGACGGCAGGTCGTCGAAGAAGCCGTCGAGCAGCAGGTGGGCGACGCCCTCGAACCCGGCGCGATGGGCCAGGTCCTCGACGGCGTAGCCGCGGATCGTCAGGCGGCCGGCCTGGCCGTCGACGTCGGACAGCACGGTGTGGGCGGCGACGACGCCTTCCAGACCTTCCGCGACGAAGCCGGCGTGTTGGGCGGCGGTAAGACCCTTGGACATAGATGAGGTCTCCTTTCACCGCGCAATCCACGCCTCCGGAGCTTGATCGTCAATCTTGATCAATGTAATCAATATAAATGGCCGAATGGATCGACGCGGAACAGGCGATGGCGACGCTGGGGGTAAGGGCCCAGACCCTGTACGCCTATGTCAGCCGGGGTCGGGTGGGCGCGGTCGTCCATCCGGACGATCCGCGCCGCAGCCTCTATCGCGCCTCCGACGTCGCGGCCCTGGCGGCCAAGAAGGCCCGGGGCCGGCGCGCCGCCGACGTGGCGGCCGAGGCCATCGCCTGGGGCGAGCCGGTCCTGCCCTCGGCGATCACCACGGTCGAGGGCGGGCGGCTGTTCTATCGCGGCCAGGACGCCGTCGACCTGGCCCGCATGCACAGCCTGGAGCAGGCGGCGCGCCTGCTGCGCGGCGGCCACGGCGCGCCGCTGACCGGTCCGGAGCCCAAGAAACCCAAGAAGGGCGAGACGCCCCGCGCGCGCCTGTTCTCGACCCTGGCCGCCCGGGCCGGGATCGACCCGCCCGCGCGGGGCCGCGCGCCCCTGGCCCTGGCCATGGAGGCGGCCGGACTGCTGGAAGCCGCCGCCGACGCCGTGGCCGGGTCGATCGGCGATGGCCCGATTCACCAGCGCCTGGCCGAGGCCTGGGGCCTGGACGCCCAGGGCGCCGACCTGGTCCGCCGGAGCCTGGTGCTGCTGGCCGACCACGAGCTGAACGCCTCGACCTTCGCGGTGCGGGTGGCGGCCTCGACCGGGGCGTCGCTGGCGGCCGCGTCCCTGGCCGGGCTGGCGGCGCTGTCGGGACCCCTGCACGGCGGCATGGCGGCGCGGGTCGAGATGCTCGTCGACGAGGCCGAGCGGCGCGGCCCGGCGCGGGCCGTGGCCGAGCGCCTGGCCCGGGGGGCGGCCATGCCGGGCTTCGGCCATCCGCTCTATCCCGACGGCGACCCGCGCGCGGCGGCCCTGCTGGAGGCTTTCAAGGTCCCGGAGGTCCTGGCGCAGCTGCGCCGCGAGACCGAGGCCGCCACGGGCCTGCCCCCCAATATCGACTTCGCCCTGGTGGCCCTGTCCCAGACCCTGGCCCTGCCGGCGGACGCGCCGTTCAGCCTGTTCGCCGTCGGACGGATGGCGGGCTGGCACGCCCACGCGATCGAGCAGCTGCAGACGGGAAAGCTGATCCGGCCCCGGGCGCGGTATGTGGGCGTGCGGCCGGCGTCCTGATCCCTACGACCCGGGCCCGTTCAGGTCCTGGAGCCCCTCACTGATCTTCAGGAACGCCTCGATGTCGCTGTCGCGCACGACGAAGGCCTTGTATTCCGGACCTGCGCCGCACCGCTCCACGGCGGCCCTGATCGTGCGCCGCAAGGCGTCGCGGACCAGCCGGACGCGCGCCGCACCGGGCCTGTTCAAGGCCCTTAGCGAAAGGCCCGATTGGCTGACGAGAGGCGAGCAGCCTTGGACGCCGTCGACAACCGTATAGGCCTCGTTCGCCGTCCGGACGATGATCAGCCGCGCCCCGCCGACCGAAGCCCGGGCGGAGCAGCCTTCGACATGGTTCCAGCTCGTGAAGCTTCCGTCGCGTACGCACGTCAGCGCCCACGGACCGATCTTCCCAAGATCATGGGGATCGTCCCAACCCGGCCCGGGCTCGGCCTGGATCGTCGCCGCCGCGACCAGGATCATCAGGGCGGACAGCATGGACCTCTCCGGTTGAGAGGCCCATGCTAACCCATCTGCAAAGTGGCGCTAGGCCCGCTCGTGCACGGCCTCTTCCGCCGCCAGCGGCTGCGGCAGACGCGAGACCATCTCCTTCGGGCACACCTGCCAGAACAGGTCGCGCACGCGGTCCCAGTCGCGGATCAGGCTTTCGGCGAAGGCCGAGTCCGTTTCGCGGGCGTGTTCGGCCAGCAGCGAGCGCAGCACGCCTTCCCAGTAGGGCGAGGCCAGGCGCTGGACCAGTATGCTCTCGGGATTGACCTGGCTCTCGAACCGGCCGTGCTGGTCGAGGACGAAGGCCATGCCGCCGGTCATGCCGGCCCCGAAGTTGCCGCCCGTCGGGCCCAGGATCACCACCTGGCCGCCGGTCATGTACTCGCAGCCGTTGGCGCCGCAACCCTCGACCACCGTGGTGGCGCCCGAGTTGCGAACGGCGAAGCGCTCGCCGGCCTGGCCGGCCGCGAACAGACGGCCCGAGGTGGCCCCGAACAGCACGGTGTTGCCGATCAGGGTGTTGGTCTCGGGCGCGGCCAGGCCGCGGGCCGGCTTGATGACGATCGTCGCGCCCGACAGGCCCTTGCCGACATAGTCGTTGGCCTCGCCGGTCAGCTCGATGCGCAGGCCCTGAACCGCGAAGGCCCCCAGGCTCTGGCCGGCCGAGCCCTTGAGCTGGACGGTCAGGTGGCCGGCGGGCAGGCCCTTCATGCCGAACTTGCGCACGATGTGGCTGGACGTGCGCGAGCCGATCGAGCGGGCGGTGCTGCGGACCGTGTAGGTCAGCTGCATCTTCTCGCCGCGCTCCAGCAGGGGCGCCGCGTCGCGGACGATCTGGGCGTCCAGGGTGTCCGGAACCGCGTTGCGGCCCTCGACCGTGCAGTAGGGCTTGTTCTGGCCGGGGTCGGCGCGGACCAGCAGCGGGTTCAGGTCGAGGTCGTCCAGGTGCTCGCCGCCGCGCGACACCTGGGCCAGCAAGTCGGTGCGGCCGACGATCTCCTGCAGGCTCTTGAAGCCCAGGCCCGCCAGGATCTCGCGGACCTCTTCGGCCACGAAGCTGAACAGGTTGATCACCTTCTCCGGCGTGCCGGTGAACTTGGCGCGCAGGGCCTCGTCCTGGGTGCAGACGCCCACGGGGCAGGTGTTGGAGTGGCACTGGCGCACCATGATGCAGCCCATGGCCACCAGCGAGGCGGTGCCGATGCCGAACTCCTCGGCGCCCAGCATGGCGGCGATGACCACGTCGCGGCCGGTGCGGATGCCGCCGTCCGTGCGCAGCACCACCGAGTGGCGCAGGTTGTTCAGGGTCAGCACCTGGTTGGCCTCCGACAGGCCCATCTCCCACGGACCGCCGGCATACTTGACCGAGGTCTGCGAGGAGGCGCCGGTGCCGCCGACATTGCCGGCCACCAGGATGACGTCGGCCTTGGCCTTGGCCACGCCGGCCGCGATCGCGCCGATGCCGGTGGCGGCCACCAGCTTCACTGTGACCCGGGCGATCGGGTTGATCTGCTTCAGGTCGTAGATGAGCTGGGCCAGGTCCTCGATCGAATAGATGTCGTGGTGCGGCGGCGGGCTGATCAGCATCACGCCGGGGGTGGCGTGGCGCAGACGTGCAATCATCTCCGTGACCTTGAAGCCAGGAAGTTGCCCGCCCTCGCCGGGCTTGGCGCCCTGGGCGACCTTGATCTCGATCTCGCGGCACTGGTTCAGATATTCGGCGGTGACGCCGAACCGGCCCGAGGCCACCTGCTTGATGGCGCTGTTGGGGTTGTCGCCGTTCGGCAGGGGCTTGTAGCGCGCCGAGTCCTCGCCGCCCTCGCCCGACACCGACTTGGCGCCGATGCGGTTCATGGCGATGTTCAGCACGCCGTGCGCCTCGGGGCCCAGGGCGCCCAGGCTCATGCCGGGGGTGACGAAGCGCTTGCGGATCTCGTTGACGCTCTCGACGTCGTCGGTCGAGATCGGGTTGCGGTCCGAGCGCCAGTCCAGCAGGTCGCGCAGCTGGATCGGCTTCTGGGTGCGCAGGCCGTTGGACCAGCGGCGATAGAGCTCGAAATCGCCGGTGTCGCAGGCGCTCTGCAGGGTGTGGATCAGGCGCGCCTCGAAGGCGTGGGCCTCGCCCGATCGGCGCAGCTTGTAGAGGCCGCCGACCGGCAGGGTCACGGCCGGCTCGCCCCAGGCCTTGCGGTGCAGCTCGACCGACTTGGTCTCGATGCCGGCCAGGCCGATGCCCGAGATGCGCGAGGGCATGCCCGGGAAGAACTCGGCCGCCAGGGCGCGCGACAGGCCGACGGCTTCGAAGTTGTAGCCGCCGCGGTACGAGGAGATGACGCTGATGCCCATCTTGGAGATGATCTTCAGCAGGCCGCCCTCGATGGCCGTCTTGAAGTTGATGCAGACGTCGCGCAGCGACTTGTCGCCGACCAGGCCGCGCTCCAGGCGGTCCTGGAAGCTTTCCTGGGCCAGGTAGGCGTTGACCGCCGTGGCGCCGACGCCGACCAGCACCGCGAAATAGTGCGTGTCCAGGCACTCGGCCGAACGGACGATGATCGAGACGTACGACCGCAGGCCCTTGGCCACCAGGTGGGCGTGGACGCCGCCGGTGGCCAGGATCATCGGCAGGGCCACGCGCTCGGCGTTGCTGCCCTCGTCGGTCAGGACGATGGCGCCGCAGCCGCGCAGCACCGCGTCCTCGGCCTCGGCCCGGATGCGGTCCAGGTTGGCGCGCAGGGCGTCGCCGTCGCGCGCTTCCGGGGCCGGCAGCGGCATGGTGCAGTCGATGACGGCGACGTTCTTCTGGCCCAGCAGGCCATGGATGCGCTCGTACATGCCGGTGGTCAGGACCGGGCTTTCCAGCACGTAGACGTCGGCCTGGGCCGCGTCCTGCGCCAGGATGTTGCCCAGGTTCTTGAACCGGGTCTTCAGGCTCATGACGCCGGTCTCCCGCAGGGGGTCGATCGGCGGGTTGGTCACCTGGCTGAAGTTCTGGCGGAAGAAGTGGCTGAGCGGCCGGTACTTTTCCGACAGCACGGCCAGGGGCGCGTCGTCGCCCATCGAGCCGACGGCTTCCTTGCCCTCCTCGACCATGGGGGCCAGGACCATTTCCAGGTCCTCCAGCGAGAAGCCGGCGGCGGCCTGGCGGCGGGTCAGCTCCTCGCGGCCGTACTTGCGCGGCTCAGGGCCGGGGCCGATCTCCTTCTCGAGATCGACCATGTTGCCCAGCCAGTCGGTATAGGGGTGGCGGCCGGCCAGTTCGTCGATGATCTCGTCTTCGCCGTAGAGCTTGCCGCCCGCCAGGTCGATGGCGATCATCCGGCCCGGCGAGATCGCCAGCTTGCGGGTGATGCGGCTTTCCTCGACGCCGCACATGCCCGCTTCCGAGCCCATGATCACCAGGCCGTCGTCGGTATAGGCCACGCGCAGCGGGCGCAGGCCCGAGCGGTCCTTGCCGGCCACGACCCAGCGGCCGTCGGTGGCGCACAGGGCGGCCGGGCCGTCCCACGGCTCCATCACCGCGTTGCAGTAGCTGTAGAGGGCCTTGTGCTCGGCCTTCTGGTTGGGGTTGGAGGCTTCCGGCACCAACAGGGTCTTGGCCATGGGCGCGTCGCGGCCGGCCCGGACCAGCACCTCGAAGGTGTTGTCCAGGTTGGCCGAGTCCGAACCGCCCGGCTGGATCACCGGCTTCACGTCGTCCCCGAACTCGCCGAAGGCGTCGGCCGCCATCTTGATCTCGTGGGACTTCATCCAGTTGATGTTGCCCTTGATGGTGTTGATCTCACCATTGTGGGCCAGCATCCGGAACGGCTGGGCCAGGCGCCATTGCGGGAAGGTGTTGGTCGAATAGCGCTGGTGGAAGATCGCCACCGCCGCGGCGAAGCGATCGTCCTTCAGATCGGGATAGAACTCGTCGATGTGTTCGGCCAGGAACATGCCCTTGTAGATCAGGGACTTGGCCGAGAACGAGCAGATGTAGAAGTCGCTGATGTTCTGGGCGTGCACGCGCTTCTCGATGCGCTTGCGGCACAGGAACAGGGCGCGCTCCAGGGCCTCGCCCTCCAGGCCCGCCGGGGCGGCCAGCATGATCTGCTCGATTTCCGGACGCGTGGCGTTGGCCTTCTCGCCGATCACCGAGGTGTCGACCGGCACCTGGCGCCAGCCGTAGATGTAGAAGCCGAAGCGAAGCGCTTCCGCCTCGACGATCGTGCGGCAGGCCTCCTGGGCGCCCAGGTCGGTGCGCGGCAGGAAGACCTGGCCGACGGCGATCGGACCCTGGCGCAGGGCGTGGCCGGTGCGGCGCACCTGGTCGACGAAGAAGTCCTGCGGGACGGAGACCAGCACGCCGGCGCCGTCGCCGGTCTTGCCGTCGGCGTCGACCGCGCCCCGGTGCCACAGGGCCTTGAGGGCCTTGATCGCCAGTTCGACGACCTCGCGGCGCGGCTGGCCGTCGATGGCGCAGACCAGGCCCACGCCGCACGCGTCGCGCTCGGTCGAGGGGTCGTAGGCGTGGCCGTCGATCAGGGCCTGGCGGTTCTTCAGATAGAGGTCCATCTCGCTCATGGTCTTGGTTCCTCTCTCTTATTCCGCCGCGATCAGCGCGGGGGCGCCGACCTTGGCCTGCAGATAACGGTGCATGGCGTCGGCGGCGTCGCGGCCGTCCTTGATCGCCCAGACCACCAGCGAAGCGCCGCGCACGATGTCGCCGGCCGCGAACACGCCGTCCAGATTGGTCATCTGGTGGCGGACGTCGGCCTTGACCGTGCCCCAGCGCGTGACCTTCAGGTCGGGCGCCGACCACAGCTCGGGCAGGTTCTCGGGCTCGAAGCCCAGGGCCTTGACCACCAGCTGGGCCGGACGGTCGAAGTCGCCGCCCTCGATCTCTTCCGGGGTCTGGCGGCCCGAGGCGTCCGGGGCGCCCAGGCGCATGCGGATGGCGCGCACGCCCGTCACGGCCTCGGCGTCGCCGCCCAGGGCGCGCGGCGCGGCCAGCCATTCGAAGGTCACGCCCTCTTCCTCCGCGTTGGCGACCTCGCGCAGCGAGCCGGGCATGTTGGCCTTGTCGCGGCGATAGAGGCAGGTGACCGAGGTCGCGCCCTGGCGGATCGCCGTGCGCACGCAGTCCATGGCGGTGTCGCCGCCGCCGACCACGACCACGTCCTTGCCGGCCGCGTTCAGCTCGCCGCTGTCATAGGCCGGGACGTCGTCGCCCAGCGTCTTCTTGTTGGAGGCGATCAGGTAGTCGAGCGAGGCGACCACGCCCTTGGCGCCCGAGCCCGGCGCGACCAGGTCGCGCGCGGCGTAGACGCCCACGGCGATCAGCACGGCGTCATGCTTTTCGCGCAGGTCTTCCAGCGTGGCGTCCTTGCCGACCTCGAAGCCCAGCTTGAATTCGACGCCGCCGTCGGCCAGGCGCCGGGTGCGGCGCTCGACGACGTCCTTCTCCAGCTTGAAGCCGGGGATGCCGTAGATCAGCAGGCCGCCGGCCCGGTCGTGGCGGTCGTAGACGGTGACGGCGTAGCCTTCCTCGCGCAGCTTCTCGGCGGCGGCCAGGCCGGCCGGGCCCGCGCCGATGATCCCCACCGACTGGCCGCGGTCGGCCTTGGCCACGAGCGGCTTCACCCAGCCCATCTCCCAGGCCTTGTCGGTCAGGTAGCGTTCGACCGAGCCGATCGTCACGGTGCCGTGACCCGACTGCTCTATGACGCAGTTGCCTTCGCAGAGACGATCTTGCGGGCAAATCCTGCCGCAAACCTCCGGCATGGAGTTGGTGGCCTGCGACAGCTGGTAGGCCTCTTCCAGGCGGCCCTCGGCCGTCATCCGCAGCCAGTCGGGGATGTTGTTGTGCAGGGGGCAGTGGGTTTGGCAGAACGGCACGCCGCATTGCGAGCAACGCGAGGCCTGCTCGGTGGCTTTCGCGTCGATGAAGTCGGCGTAGATCTCGTGGAAGTCGCCGTTGCGCTCAGCCGCCGAACGCTTTTCGGGCGTTTTGCGGGCCACGGTCGTGAATTTCAGCATGCGCTCGGCCATGCGACTTCCCTCGTCCCCGCTGCCGGGGAAAAATTTGCGTGCGCGGGCCTCATACGGACTCTTCGCGGCAAGAAGAATGCGTTTGTCAAATTCATGGACAAATTTATCCGTGATGACTGTGGGGTTATTGCGAGCGACTCGCAGTTATGGCCCTATATGGTCCACTTAGTGGATAAACGACTTGTTTACCGTGTCGGGCGCACGCCCGGGGCGGGGTTTCAAGAGGCCGCGCGCCTAAAGGAATGACGATGCCGGATTGGCTGATCGCGATCGTGTTGGGCCTGGTCGAGGGCCTGACGGAATTCATCCCCGTCTCGTCGACGGGGCACCTGCTGCTGACCAAGATCGCCCTGGGCCTGACCGATCCGGCCTGGGACACCTTCATCGTCCTGATCCAGCTGGGCGCGGTCCTAGCGGTCGTGGCGGTCTATTTCCAGCGCCTGTGGAATGTCGTGGTCGGCCTGCCGACCAAGCCGGAAGCCCGTCGCTTCGCGCTGAGCGTGATCATCGGCTGCATCCCCGCCTTCGCCGCCGGCCTGCTCCTGCACGGGGTGATCAAGCACTTCTTCGAGAACCCGTTCCTGCCGCAGGTGATCTGCGCCTCGCTGATCGTCGGGGGCGTGATCCTGCTGATCGTCGACAAGAAGGCCCCCGCCCCCAAGGAAATGGACGGCATGGCGCTGAGCCTGAAGACCGCGTTCCTGATCGGCCTGTTCCAGTGCCTGTCGCTGCTGCCGGGCGTGTCGCGCTCGGGCTCGACCATCGTCGGCTCGATGCTGATCGGCGTGGAGCGCAAGGCCGCCGCCGAGTTCAGCTTCTTCATGGCAATCCCGATCATGGTCGGCGCCTTCGCCCTGGACCTGCTCAAGAGCTACAAGGACATCGACACCAGCCATGCCGGGACCATCGCCGTCGGCTTCGTGGTGTCGTTCCTGTCGGGCCTGCTGGTGGTCAAGACGATGATCGCCTTCATCGGCAAGCGCGGCTTCGCCCCGTTCGCCTGGTGGCGGATCGTGGTGGGCGTGATCGGCCTGGGGCTGATCTACATGCCGAAGTGATCTGAGCGGGGACATGCCCTTGCGGCGTGTCCCCATCAGCGCGCGCCGAGCCAAGGCCGGGGACACGCCGCGAGGGCATGTCCCCGTCCGCTGAACGAAAAAGCCGCGCCCAGTCGGAAGACCGGACGCGGCTTTTTGCTTTTCTCCCGTAGGAGAGGAGAGTCCTAGAACGCCCCCGCCGGGACCTCGGCGTACTGGCCGCCCTTGCGGTAGCGGTAGAGGTAGGACGGGACCACCGCCTCGACGGCGGTCGGGACGACGCCGGCCTCGGCCAGGCCCGGCAGGCCCTTGTCGGCCACGTTGTCGGTCTTCAGCGACTCGACCTGGTCCGACGTCAGCGGCGGGTTGATCGGCGACAGGTCGCCGACCTTGCCGATCAGGCCGGCGGCGAAGAACGGGATCGGGGCCAGGACGCGGTTGCGGCCGGTCTCGACCAGGATCAGCTCCATCAGCTCCTTGAAGCTGTAGACGGCCGGGCCGCCCAGCTCGTAGGTCAGGCCCTCGGCGGCCGGGCTGGCGACCGCCTTGGCGATCACGGCGGCCACGTCGCCCACATAGACCGGCTGGAACTTGGTCTCGCCGCCGCCGATCAGCGGCAGGGCGGGGACCAGGGCGGCCATCTGGCCGAACTTGTTGAAGAACTTGTCCTCGGCGCCGAACACGATCGACGGGCGGATCACCACCGCGCCCGGGAACGCGGCGCGGACGGCGGCTTCGCCCTCGGCCTTGGTGCGCTGGTACTTGGACGAGGACTTGACGTCGGCGCCGATGGCCGAGACCTGGACCAGGCGCTTGACGCCGGCGGCCTTGGCCTGCTCGGCCACGGTCTTGGCGCCCATCACGTGCAGGGTCTGGAACTTCTGGCGGCCGTTCTCCCACAGGACCCCGACCAGATTGACCACCGCCTCGGCGCCGTCGACCGCGCGGGCCACCGACGGGGCGTTGCGGACATTGGCCTGCACGACCTCGATCTGGCCGACATCGCCCAGCATGCGCATGCGATAGGCGAGGTTGGGATTGCGCACCGCCACCCGCACGCGATGGCCCGCCTTGGCGAGCGCGCGTACGACCTGGCCGCCGACGAAGCCGGAGCCGCCGAACACCGTGACCAGACCTTGCATGCGAAAACCTCTCTATCAAGTCGTGAGGCGGGGGATAGACGACCGCGAGGGCCTTCGCAATCGAAGCTGAAAAAAAGGCTGCGATTAGCGATTGACGCGGCCAGAACCTTTGCATAAACGTCCCGGCCTCGCGGCGGTCCACGGATCGCTCCGCAGGCCCAGGTGGCGGAATTGGTAGACGCGCTGGCTTCAGGTGCCAGTGACTGAAAGGTCGTGGAGGTTCGAGTCCTCTCCTGGGCACCACCCCCTACCAACCTTCGAAAGAAGGTCGGGGTGGCGCCGAAGCTCCCGGAACTCCAGGGGGCTCGAAAGCTTCCAAGACATGCTCACAAAATGATCCTGGCCCCCACGGGGGCCTAGCGACGGTTGTGACCAGGCGTTAGATATCCTGTTCATTCGGCCGACAGGGTCGGCGCCCCATTATTCAGGCGCATTCGGAATTCGCAGCGTCCGCGCGACGAGACCGAGGGCGCGGAGACGAAGAGACTTGGCCAACTTCCTGCATGAAGGCGATCTGCCCGCCGGCGTCTTCGACGGCGCGACGGCGGTCGCCATCGATTCCGAGACCATGGGCCTGCGCCTGGGCCGCGACCCGCTGTGCGTGGTCCAGCTGTCGTCGGGCGACGGCGACGCCCACGTGGTGCGCCTGGACCGCTCGACCTACGACGCGCCCAACCTCAAGCGCCTGCTGACCGATCCTTCCGTCGTGAAGCTCTTTCACTTCGGCCGCTTCGATATCGCCATGTTCCTGTTGCACTTGGGGGTCATGACGGCCCCCGTGTACTGCACCAAGATCGCCAGCAAGCTGGCCCGCACCTATACCGACCGCCACGGCCTGAAGGACGTGACGCGCGAGCTGGTCGGGGTCGAGCTGTCCAAGGTCCAGCAGAGCTCGGACTGGGGCGCCGACACGCTGTCGGCCGACCAGGTCGCCTACGCGGCCTCGGACGTGCTGCATCTCCACGCCCTGCGCGAGCGCCTCAACGCCATGCTGGTCCGCGAAGGCCGCATGGCCCTGGCCCAGGCGGCCTTCGACTATCTTCCCCACCGCGCGGCCCTGGACCTGGCCGGCTGGGAAGACGTCGACATCTTCGCGCACAGCTGAGGCGGGCGGGATGACCACCCTCGAGGCCGACCGGGCGGGATACAGGCGGGACTTGCGCCGCTGGCGCCGTCGTTCGCGCCGCGTCCACCTGGCGCGGGTGGTGCTGCCGGCCGCCATGGTCGCCCTCCTGGCCACCGTGGGCGGCCAGGTGGCCTGGCGCTCGTTCACCGCCGGCGACCGCCGGCCGGCCGAGAGCAAGGCCCAGATCCGGATGGTCACGCCGCGCTTCTACGGCCAGTCCAGCGACGGACGGCCGTTCATCATCACCGCCCGCTCGGCGGTGCGCGACGAGAACGACCTCAAGCGGGTGTTCCTGGACGCCCCGACCCTGACCCTGGGCGTGGGCAGCCCCGCCCCCACCCGCTCGACCGCCGACCGCGGCGTCTATCGCGAAGACACCCTGATCCTGCAGCTGTACGGCAACGTGCGCATGGACGACGGGGCCGGCTATCGATTCGCTTCGGACGAGGCCCTGGTCGACACGCGCAACGGCAACACCACCGGCGAAACCACGCTGCAAGGCGAAGGTCCAACTGGACAGGTGCAATCCAACGCCTACTCCGTATATGACAAGGGCGACCGCATCATCTTCCGGGGCGGCGTCAAGACGCGCATCGACCGGAAGACGGGTGAGGCCGTTCCCGTGCAGGCCCAAAGTCCGGGTCAGAACACGGGGACGCCGGAATGAACATGAGGACGTGGTTGATGAATCGATGGATGGCGCCGACGGCGATCGCCTTCAGCCTGCTGAGCGGCCCGATCCTGTTGGGCGGCTCGGCCATGGCCCAGACGACGGCCCCCGCGCGAGGCAACGACTCCAGCGCGCCGGTGGACATCTCCGCCGACGAGCAGGAGGTCATCAACAGCCAGTGCAAGACCATCTTCCGCGGCGCGGTCGAGGTCCTGCAGGACAAGGCCCGCATGCGGGCCGCGACCATGACCGTCTACAACCGCCGCAAGACGCCGGGTAAGACCTCCTCGCCCACCGGCAACAACGACTGCGGCGACGTCGACCGCGTCGAGGCCGACGGCAACGTCTTCTACGTGACGCCCGAGCAGACCGTGCGCGGCGACCATGCCGTCTACGACTACGCCACCGACACCATCGTGGTGACCGGCGACGTCGTGGCCGTCCAGGGCCAGGACGTGGCCCGGGGCGACCGCATGACGATCAAGACCAAGACCAACGACGTGAAGATGGAATCCAACGCCACGGGCCGCGGCAAGCCCCGTGTGCGGGCGGTGCTCTATCCCGACCAGAACAAAGACAAGAAGCCCGCCGCCGGCAAGCCGTAGGATCTCATGGCGTTTTCGATGCAATCCCTGAACGTCGACGCCACGGCCAGCGAAGGCCTGTTCGTCGACGCCATCGGCAAGTCGTTCGGCGACCGCCCGGTCGTCAAGAGCGTCTCCCTGCGCCTCAAGCGCGGCGAGGTCGCGGGTCTGCTGGGCCCCAACGGCGCCGGCAAGACCACCTGCTTCTACATGATCACCGGCCTGGTCGCCGCCGACTACGGCTCGATCTACCTGGACGGCGAGGACATCACGTCCCAGCCGATGTTCCAGCGCGCCCGCATGGGCGTGGGCTATCTGCCGCAGGAAGCCTCGATCTTCCGGGGCATGACGGTCGAGCAGAACGTCATGGCCGTGGTCGAGATGCGCCAGAAGGACCAGCGCAAGGCCCGCGACCATGTCACCGAGATCCTGGAAGAACTGCGGATCACCCACATCCGCAAGTCGCCGGCCGCCGCCCTGTCGGGCGGTGAGCGCCGCCGCGTGGAAATCGCCCGCGCCCTGGCCAGCGAGCCGTCGTTCATGCTGCTGGACGAGCCCTTCGCCGGCATCGACCCGCTGGCGATCTCCGACATCCGCGAGGTGGTCAGCTACCTGAAGAACCGCGGCATCGGCATCCTGATCACCGACCACAACGTCCGCGAGACGCTGCAGATGGTCGATCGGGCCTCGATCATCCACGCCGGCGAGGTGCTGTTCGAAGGCGCCCCGCAGGAGATCATCGACAACCCCGAGGTCCGCCGCGTCTATCTGGGCGACAGCTTCGACGAGCGGGTCTAGGCGCCCTCGCCGCGCCCGCCGGGCAAGATTTAACAGGCCGCGCGTTCCGTCACCCGGAGCGCGCGGCTTTTTCGTTGCGGCTCCGGAAAACTAAAAGTGTCGCCAGATCAGTGACTTGACGCCCGATGCCGGGAAAAGCGCCGGTCTTCGCGGACGGAAGGTCGCAGTGGCCCGCTTTTTGCTGGCGTTGGCGCCCCGTTAACCAAACTGGCCGTTCAATGGCGATCAACAGGTTCGTTGATTTGCCCAGGAGGGCGCATTGGCTCTCGGCCACAGATTGGAGCTTCGGCAAGGCCAGGGCCTTGTCATCACGCCGCAGCTTCAGCAGGCGATCAAGCTCCTGCAACTGTCCAACCTCGAGCTCGACGCCTTCGTCGAGGCCGAGCTGGAGCGCAATCCCCTGCTGGCGCGCGACGACGGCCCGGCCGAAACCGAGCGCGCGGCCGAAGAGCCCGCCGAACGCGCCACCGAGAACCTGGGCCTGGACGCCGTGTCCGACAGCGCCGCCAGCAGCCAGATGGACGCCACCCCCGACGACGTCTCGCCCGGCGAGCGCGCCACCGGCGACGGGACCGAAGCGGGGGCCGAGCAGGCCGGCGGCCAGATCGACTGGTCGCGGGCCGGCGGCGGCGGCAGTTTCGAAGGCGACGACAATTACGAAGGCGCCCTCTCCCGCGCCCCGACCCTGGTCGAGCACCTGACCGAGCAGCTGGCCGTGGCCGGCCTCTCGGCCGCCCGCAACGCCGTGGCCGCCGTGCTGATCGACGCGGTCGACGAGGCCGGCTACCTGCGCGCCGACCTGCTGGAGGTGGCCGAGCGCCTGGGCTGCGGCCTGGCCTTCGTCGAAGAGGTGCTGACGGTCCTGCAGGGCTTCGAGCCGGCCGGCGTCATGGCCCGCGACGTGCGCGAGTGCCTGGCCCTGCAGCTGAAGGACGTCAACCGCTACGACCCCTGCATGGCCGCCCTGCTGGACAATCTGGACCTGCTGGCCCGGCGCGACATGAACGCCCTGCGCAAGGTCTGCGGCGTCGACGACGAGGACCTGCGCGAGATGGTCGCCGAGATCCGCGCCCTGACCCCTCGCCCCGGCGCGGCCTTCCACAGCGACCCGCCCCAGACCCTGGTGCCCGACGTCCATGTGCGCGAGACGCCCGGCGGCCTGTGGCACGTGGAGCTGAACACCGACACCCTGCCCCGGGTGCTGGTCGACCAGCGCTACCACGCCCGCGTCAGCAAGGGCGCGCGGACCGACCAGGAGAAGACCTTCGTCTCCGACAGCTTCGCCACCGCCAACTGGCTGGTCAAAAGCCTCGACCAGCGGGCCAAGACCATCCTGAAGGTCTCCAGCGAGATCGTCCGCCAGCAGGACGGCTTCCTGGCCTACGGCGTCGAGCACCTGCGGCCGCTGAACCTGAAGACCGTCGCCGACGCCATCGGCATGCACGAGTCCACCGTCAGCCGGGTGACCTCCAACAAATACATCGCCACCCCGCGCGGCGTGTTCGAGCTGAAGTACTTCTTCACCTCGGCCATCCAGTCGTCGGAAGGCGGCGAGGCCCACTCGGCCGCCAGCGTGCGCCACAAGATCAAGGGCCTGGTCGAGGCCGAGAAGACCGAGGCCGACGTCCATTCCGACGACCGGATCGTCGAGATCCTCAAGGAAGCGGGCGTCGACATCGCCCGCCGGACGGTGGCCAAGTACCGCGAAGCCCTGCGCATCCCCTCCTCGGTCGAGCGTCGCCGCCTGATCAAGGAAACCGCCTAGGGTCCGGAGAAACCCTGGGACAGGATGCGGGGGCGTGGTGCGAACGGCCGCGCTCCGCGTTTGATCAGGGCGTGACTGAAGGCGAAGCATGACCACCGAGAGTTTGTCCGACGTCATCGAGGGGTTCGGCGAGGACACCCGTCCCGTCCTGACCGTCGGCCAGATGCTCGAGCAGTTCGACAGCCGCGCCTTCGGGGCCATGCTGCTGGTGTTCGGCCTGCTCAACTGCCTGCCCCTGCCCCCCGGCTCGTCGACGATCCTCAGCCTGCCGATCTTGTTGCTGGCCCCGCAGATCGCCTGGGGTTCCGACATCCCGTGGCTGCCGCGCAAGCTGATCCACCACCCCCTGAAGCGCGACGACCTGCGCGGATTGTTCCGTAGACTGACGCCGATCGTCCGCCGGATGGAGCTGGTCACCCGCCCCCGGCTGGGCTTCCTGTTCGGCCCGGTCGGCGAGCGGCTGATCGGCGTGGTCTGCACCCTGCTGGCCCTGGTGCTGGTGCTGCCGATCCCGCTGGGCAACCTGGCGCCGGGGGCCACGGTGGCCGTCCTGGCCCTGGCCCTGCTGCAGCGCGACGGGCTCCTGGTGCTGCTGGGATACCTGATGGCCGCCGTCAGCGTGGGCCTGCTGGTGGTCAGCGCCGGGGTCGTGGCGGCCGCCGTCGAACGCCTCCTCCACATGATTCCGGGGCTGCTTTAAGTCGCTTTTGCGACGCTTGACACCGAGCCGGGACAGGCGCGTTGATAGGCCATGCAAGTCCAAATCTCCGGCAAGCATGTCGACGTTGGTGAGGCTCTGCGAGCGCGAGTCTCCGACGAAATCGCCCTGAGCATCGGCAAGTATTTCGACCGCGGCGGCGACGCCGATGTCGTGATCAGCAAGGAGGGCTTCGCCTTCCGGGTCGATTGTTCGGTCAAGCTGGCTTCGGGCCAGCAACTGATCAGCCACGGAGCGGGCGGCGACGCCCACGCGGCCTTCGACGCCGCCCTGGCCAAGATCGAGACGCGCATCCGGCGCTACAAGCGACGACTTAAGAGCCACTCGATCGCCGCCTCCGCCAAGCAGGCGGAAAACGCGGCGATGTACGTGCTGCGGGCTCCGGACAGCGACGATGTCGACGACGACGACTGGAGCGTCGAGGAGGAACATCCCGCCGGCGCGCCGGCCGGCATGATCATCGCCGAGACCCAGGCCTCGTTGAAGATCATGACCGTTTCCATGGCGGTCATGGAACTGGACTTGACCGAGTCCCAGGCAATCGTGTTTAGGAACGCCGCCCACGACGGTTTGTCGGTGGTTTACCGGCGGGCTGACGGAAATATCGGCTGGATCGACCCCGAACGCACCAAGTCGCTGAACGGGCACGCACCAGCCGTTAGCTGATCGAACCTCGGGTCGGTCGGCGCGTTCTGGTAGGCTCCGTCTCTCAAGCTTCGAGTGTCCGGGGCTTGAGGCGGCGACATGCGCGACGACCGACTGCGAGCGAGTTCCACACCATGACCATCGGCGATCTACTGGAGCCCGGCGCGGTCACTTTGCGGGTCAGCGCCGCCAACAAGCGTCAGGTCCTCGGCGTGATCGCCGACGTCGCCGCCCGCGCGTTCGGCGTCGACGCCCACGAAGCCCTGGAAGGCCTGGTCGAGCGCGAGAGCGCCGGATCGACCGGCGTGGGCCAGGGCGTGGCCCTTCCGCACGCCCGGCTGGCCGACATCGACCGCGTGCGGGCGGTGTTCGTGCGCCTGGAGACCCCGGTGGCGTTCGGCGCGGTGGACGACAAGCCCGTCGACCTGCTGGTGGCGCTGTTCGCGCCCAAGGAAGCCGATTCCAGCCACCTGCGCGCCCTGGCCCGCGTCTCGCGCCTGATGCGCCAGCCCGAGCTGCGCGAACAGCTGCGCAAGGCCCGCTCGGCCGACGCCGTCCACGTGATGCTGACCCAGGCCCACGAGAGCAAGTCCACGGCGGCGTGAGCGAATTTCACCCTCTCTCATAGAGAGAGGGAAGGGCCCATGGCGAAGCCATGGGAGGGTGAGTGGTTTCACCCTCGGCAAGCAAACCCAGAGCCGTTGAAGCCCCCAAGATGACCCGGCCTCCGCATCATCGATGCGGCCGGCGTTCCACGCTGCCCTGTCGGCGCCTTATCCTGAGAGATTATAACCTCTCACCCTCCCACCGCCTGCGGCGGCGGGCCCCTCCCTCTCTCAAAGAGAGAGGGATTCCATCCCTAAACCCGCTTCATGCTCAGGATCTTCACCGGCGGGTTCAGCATCTGGCCCTTCATGGCCGGGTACAGGGCCGGGCCGTCGGCCTTCAGGGCCAGGATCTTCTTCACGACGTCCAGCCCCTGGACCACGCCGCCGAAGGCCGCGAAGCCCTCGTTGTCGCCTTTGCCGCCCGGTTGCGCATCCAGATAGGGCTGCGGGGTGGCGCAGATGAAGAAGTCGCAGGTGGCCGTGCCGGGCGCGTTGCGGGCCATCGAGATGGTCCCGGCCCGATGCTTGATCCCGGTCAGGCGGGTGCTTTCGTGGGCGATGGGGGCGAAGCGGCGCACCCGGTCGGGCGGCCCGCCCTGGATCGAGCCGGCGCCCTTGACGCCCTTGGTCTTCGACGCGCGGTAGAAGGTCCCGCCGTCGTACTTGTGGGCGTCCACATAGCGCAGGAAATTGGCCGAGGTGATCGGGGCCTTTCTGTCCTCCAGCTCGACGACGATCGTCCCGTGGTCGGTCTGGATCGCCACGCGGGGCTTGGACGGCGCGGCCCAGGCGGGGGCCGCCACCAGCAGCCCGGCCAGACCCAACAGCCCCCGGCGGCCGATATCCGTGTCGCTCATCCGTCGTCCTCGCCTGTCTCCGACCGTGACGGCTTACCGCGCCCGGGCGCGATCGTCGACTGGCCGCGCCCCGGCTTGTGGGCCCTCGCGCCGGACTGCTAAGGACCACCGACCGACGATCCGTCGGCCACGGGGGCCTATTCGATGTTCAAGACGCTTTTCGTCGCCGCCGGGCTGATGGCCCTGATCGGCGCGCCGACCGCCGCGCAAGCCCAGCTGCAGACCGAGCCGCTGGCGGAAGGCCGCCCCTGCGCCTATGCCGACGTCGTCGGCCTGTGGGAGAGCCAGGTGATCGTCGCCAAGGAAGCCGGCGCGGAAGAGCTCAGCGCCCGCCTTCCGCGCGACTACATGCGGTTCAAGGCCGACGGCGGGATGATGTATTACGGGACCGACCGCGCCGAGACCGACGTCCCGACGATCCAGAAGAAGCTGGACGACTTCGACGCCACGGACGGGGCGACCTACCAGGCCGAGATGCTGTCGCCCGGCCTGCTGCTGCTGCGTCGGGACGGCGCGCCGTTCCAGGGCTTCACCTGCACGGCGACGACCGACGCGGCGGGCAAACCCGCGTTCGTCCTGACCCATCTGAAGGGGATGCCCGCCCTGCGGCGGGTGCAGCGTCGGCTCGACTAGAGCCCCGCTCGGGCCGGCCTGGAGGGGCCGGCCCGGATCGTAGGGCTTAGTGCACCGAGACCGGCGCCAGTTCGTGGGCGAGGGCGGCGGCGACGGCCGCGTCCTTGTCGGTCAGCACGGCCAGGCGCGCGCCGTCGGCGCGGAACACCGCGTACAGGGTCTGGTCTGGCGACAGGTCGACCTCGTCGGTCACGCCGACGGGGACGTCGGCCAGGATCTCGGCCGCCTTGATCGGCCGGACGTAGACCAGGTCGGGTGCGCCCAGGGCCGCGAAGGCTTCGGCGGAGAAGAACGGGGTAGCGGGGTTAGGTGTCATAAGACCACCTCCTTCGGAAAGGGAACGCCCCGTGTCGCGTCTCGGTTCAGACCGCGACCGTGGGGAACATCCTGGGAAAAGCTTGGCTGGAACGGCTTCGGACCTCAGCCGACCGAGCGGATCGGGATGCGGCGGACCAGCCGTTCGGGTTCCGGACGGGCCAGGTCCACGTGCAGAAGGCCGTGCTCGAGCGTGGCGGCCGTGACCTCCATGCCCTCGGCCAGCACGAAGGTGCGCAGGAAGCCTCGGGCGGCGATGCCGCGGTGCAGATAGGCCTTGTCGGCCTCGGGCTTGCCCTCGCTGTCGCGCCGTCCGGCCACCACCAGCTGGCCGCCTTCGACGGTCACCTGCAGCTGGTCGGGCGAGAAGCCGGCCACCGCCAGGGTGATGCGCACCCCGCCGTCGTCCGATTGCTCGACATTGTAGGGCGGATAGCTTTCGGCGGCGGCCTTGGCCGCGCGCTCGATCAGGTCTCTGGTGTGCTCGAAGCCCAGCAGGAAGGGGCTGTCGAACAGGATCGTCCGGGTCATCGCGAAGTCCTCGCTCAAGCGACTTCGTTCGCCGGACACGACCCAACAGCGGCGCCGCGTCCAACGACGTGACAGTTACGTGGCGATGCGCGGGGGCGGGTTCAAGACCGTGCGTGGAGATGGGGACACACACTCACGGCACGGCCGTGCGAGGTCGGCCGAAGCCTTCGCGTGAGTGTGTGTCCCCTCCTTCGTCCGCCTACTTCTTCGTCCAGCCGCCATCCAGCGGCTTCCAGTACTGGCCGGGGGCCAGGCGGGCGTAGAGCTGCTTGGCGGTGGCCTGGCCGGCGGCTTCGGCGGTGACGCCGGTCTTGCTGGCGGTGTCCTTGTAGACGGCCGCGCGGCCGGCGTTGATCTCGGCCACGGCGGCGCGGGTGGCGGCGTCGCCGCCCGAGACGATGCCCAGGAAGCCGTCGGCCTGTTCGCCCACCGTGCCGGCGGCCTTGCCGGCGTCGACGGCGGCCTTGGCGGCGGCGGACTGGGCGAAGGCGGGAACGGCCAGAGCCACGGCGCCCATCGAGGCGGCCACGGCCAGGATCGTCATGGTCTTGCGGATCATGTCGGTTCCTCTCTTAGAACAGGTTGGGGTTCTGCTGGATCAGCGTCTGGACTTCCTTGTCCAGTCGCACGCGCACGTCGGCGTCCAGCTTGGCGTAGATGTTGATCGGGTCGACCTTGACCCGCACCGTCGGGGTGCACGCCGCGAGGGCGCCCACCGCGAGGAGGGGAAGGATCAGGGCGCGCTTCATGGCGGGTGTCTCCAGTTCGGGGGAAATCTGACGATTCAACGCTGAACCGTTGCTGAACGTGGCGCGGGCTCCGGGGCGGGGCCTGGGGCCGGCTCCGGAACCGGCGTCGGAACGGGGACGGGGACGGGGGCCTCCGGCGCGCTTTCCTGCCAGCCGCGCTTCCAGGCCGCCAGAAGCTCGTCGAAGTTCAGCGAGGTGTCCAGGGTCAGGTCGACCGGGGTCTTGGCGGGCAGGGGGATGCGGCGGTTGAAGGCGCTGCCGTTCAAGAGCTCCATCAGCCCGATCTTGGCCTTCTCCGGCACCTTCGGATCGTGCTCGCCCTTGATGTGGAAGAGCACGCCCAGCCGGCCCTTGTCGGTGCTGCTCACCCCGGCCTCCAGGGTGTCGAACCGCAGGTTCTCCATGGCCTGGTAGGCGAAGTCCTGGATGGCGTTGACCGGCGCGTCCTTCTTGACGGTCAGGGGGTCGTTGGGGTCGACGCCGCCCTGGCCGGCCTGCACGCCGGTCAGGGCCGTGCGGGCGATCGACAGGCGACCGGGGCCGGTCGCATAGATCTTGCCGTCGACGAAGCGGAAGCCGGCCTGGTCCATCTCGAACGGCAGGCGGCCGTCGATCGTCGCCTCGACAGCGACCTTGTCGGCCAGGGACGAGCCGGCGACCAGCTGGCCCAGGTCCAGGCCCGCGATGTCGACCACGCCCTTGGTCGCGCCCTTGCCGTCCAGGGCCAGGTCCAGCGGCTCCAGGGTGATCCTGCCCTTCGACGCCTCGAAGGTCGCGCCCTCCAGGCGCAGGGCCTCCGCCCCGAGGGCGAGGCTGGCCCGCACCGACTGGATGGGCACGATGGCGTCGACGCTGTCGACGGTCAGCACCTGGCCGGGCGGGCTGGTCAGGGGGGCCAGGCTGTCGAAGACGATCTCGCCCTTCAGCCGGTGGACCTGGCCCAGCGGGCTGCGGAAATCCAGGCCCGGGGTCGAGACCTTGCCCTGGCTGGTCAGGACCTCGTCCGCCCAGTTGAAGCGCCCGGTGAAGACGACGGGGCCCTCGGCGTCGCGGGCGATGGCGGCCAGGGGCGTCAGGCCCAGGGGCTGCAGCCCGCCCTTGGCGAAGACCAGCCTGGTGGCGTCGATGTCGGCCTGGCCCCGGCCGCTGGCCACGTCGTGGCGGATGGTGACCCGGCCCAGAGGACGGCCGTCCAGGGTCTTGCCGTCCAGCCCGCCGGTCCACTGGCCGCGCGCCAGGTCGACCTCGCCCGTCGCGGCGATGGTCTCGAAACGCTTGCCCTCGGTGGAGGCCTCCACGACGCGGCCGCCGGTGACCTCGACCTGGGCGGTGTCGAAGCCGCGGCCGCCGCCGACGAAGCTGGCGTCGACGCCCTCCAGCCGCGCCTGGGCGACATTGACCATCGCCGCGCCGTCCTTGACCAGGGCCGAGGCCCGCCAGACCCCGCCGGCGGCGACCACCAGGGGCTGGGCGGCGGGGCAGAGCCTGAACGTCACGTCGCTGATCGGCGGCTCGCCCATGGCGATCGCGCGGGCGGTCATCGGCGTGCAGCCGTTCAGCCGCAGGATCAGCCCGCCGCCGCCCAGCTGGGCCCGTCCCGACAGGGTTCCGGCCACGCCCATGAAGGGCGGGACGTCCAGGCTGCCTTCCGCCGTGACGTCGCTGGTCAGGCCCGAGGCGTCCGAACGCCAGCGGGGCGCCGTCAGGGTGATCTCGGGCAGGCCGCCGCCGCCCAGGGCCAGCGTCGCCCGGCCGTTCGCCGTCCCGTCCCGCGCCGCCACCAGCGGACCGCCCGGGGCGCTCAGCGTCGCCCGGGCCCCGCCCGGCGCGGTCAGGGCCACGGGGCGGGGCAGGGACAGGGTCGTCTGGCCGCCGGTGATCCCCAGCTTCAGGGCCGGGGCCGAGAGTTCGAAGCGCGACAGGGCCCGGGCCGCGGCCTGGCCGTAGGCGGGATTGGGCAGGGCGGCGCTGATCCGCGCGGCGTCGGGACCGCTCATCGCCCCGTCGGCGTCGGCCCGACCGTCCAGGGCCAGGGCGATCCCGTCGGTCCCCGCCGAGAACCGGCCCTTGCCGTCGGCCGCCAGGCTGGACAGCACCACGCCGCCCGCCGCCACGCGCCCGCCGCCCAGGGCCACGCTCAGCGGGCCGCTGATCGAGGTGCGGGCCTTGTCCGACACCAGGGTCAGGCTGGGCGACTGGACCTCGAGCGCCGAGCGCGACAGCGCCGCGGGCCCGGCCACCGCCCGGTCGGCGTTGGCGGCCAGCCGCGTGCGGGCCGAGCCGCGCAGGCCGGAGGCGTCATAGGTCAGGGCCAGGTTCGACAGGTCCAGGTCCGCGCCGATGTCGCGGCTGTCCAGGCCCGCGCCGGCCGTCAGGCGCTCGCCGCGGGCGTGCAGGGTGGTCTTGCCGGTCAGGCCGCCGTGCTTGAGGTCGCCGCTCAGCAGGCCGGCCACCACCAGGTTGGCCTCCAGCCCGCCCAGGCTGGCGGCCTCGACCTCGGCGCCCCGGGCCGTCAAGGCCAGGCGCGCCTCGGCCGGCCCGACCATCGAGAGCGCCTTGAGGTCCGGATAGGTCAGGTCGGCCTGCAGCGAGCCTTGCGCCTCGGTCAGGTCCAGCTGGCCGGCGCTGAGGGTCTTGACCCCCAGCTGGACGTCGAGGTTCAGCCGGTCGCCGCGCTTGCGGGCCCTCAGAACGGCGCCGTCGGTGTCGAACGACAGGGACGGCGTCGCGTAGTGCATCGGGCCCAGCCGGCCGTCGAAGCGCAGCAGCTGGCCGTCGTCCAGGCTGGCGTCGCCGGTCAGGCGGGCCGGACCGCCGGGGGTGCGCAGCAGCACCCGGGCGTCCTCGATCAGGATGGCCGGGCCGGGCGTCTCCGGCTGGGCCGGCGACTTTAGCGCCTCGTCGATCAGCGGCTGCAGGGAGCCGAAATTCAGGCCGTTGGCGTCGAGCTGGGCGTTGACGCGTGGCCGCACCAGCCGCACGGCCCGGGTGTTCAGGGCGAACTTGCCGCCCGTCCAGGGCGAGGCCAGGTCGTAGGCCACCTCGATCCGCTCGGCCGAAAACACCGGCGCGTTCTTCGGGCCCAGGCGGATGGCGCCGGCGAAGCCCGTGGCGTCCAGGTCGTCCAGGTCGAGGGTGGCCTCGATGCCCTTGTCGTTCAGCCAGGCCAGGGCCAGCTCGCGGCTGATCTCGCGGCGGCCGGCATAGGTGGCGAAGCCCAGCGCGATGAAGGCGAGGGCGGCCAGCGACATCGTCTCCAGCACGATGTCGACCAGGGTCGCGCCCGCGACCTCCACGATCTCGGCGGGGGAGGACGCCTCGGCGTCGGGGTTCGTCTCTGGCGGTGGGGGCTCGGCCATCAGGGCGCACAATGCCGCAAGCTGCGGCGATTGTTAGGCCCCTTAGCGCTTTCCAGCGAAGCTAAAGCCCGTTCACGTAGGGAAAGCGCGTAAAACAAAGGTCCAAAGGATCTTCGATCTAGTCCTGAAAGCCCAGCACATCCTGCATGTCGTAGAGGCCGGGTGCCTTGCCCTTGACCCAGACGGCGGCCGCCACGGCGCCCCGCGCGAACAGGCCCCGGTCGGTGGCCGAGTGCGACAGGGTCAACACCTCCTCCTCGCCGGCGAAGATCACGCTGTGTTCGCCGATGATCCCGCCGCCGCGCACCACGGAGAAGCCGATCGCCCCTTCCTTGCGCGGGCCGGTCATGCCGTCGCGGCCGCGGTCGGCCACCTGGCCCAGCCCCACGCCGCGCCCGTCGGCCGCCGCCTGGCCCAGCATCAACGCCGTACCGGAAGGCGCGTCGACCTTGCGCTTGTGGTGGGCCTCGTAGACCTCGACGTCCCAGTCCGAAGCGGGCAGGGCGGCGGCGGTCTGGCGCACCAGGCCCATCAGCATGTTCACGCCCAGGGAATAGTTGCCCGACTTGACGATGGCGACCTTGGTCGCCGCCGCCGCGATGCGGGCGTTCTGGTCGTCGGTGAAGCCGGTCGAGCCGATCACCAGGGCCGGCCCGCCGTTCGCCGCGGCGTGCTCGGCCAGGGCCACCGAGGCCTCCGGAATGGTGAAGTCGATGGCCACGTCGGCGCCCTTCAGGGCCTCGTCGCGTTCGAGCAGGCCCTCACCGGTCGCGCCCGGACGGTCGAAGCGCGAAAAAACCACCGCGTCGGATCGTCCGGCCAAGGTCTTGGCCAGGGCCTGGCCCATCCGCCCGAGGGCCCCGGCGAGCGCAATGGTAACGGTACCTTTTTGCGGAGCTAAGTCGTTCTGGCTCAAGGCGATCTCCCGGGGTCGACGCGGGCGGTAGTCTCCCGACACGCCCCCTCAGGTCAAGCCAAACTCGGGCCCGATGACAACGTTGGACAGGCGTAAATCCAAGCAGAACAAGCGTTTGCGGCCGAAAACTTACGCCGAGTAAGGTTGTGACGCCCCCGCCCGGTCGCTACGGTGCGCCCATCATAAGGACGCGTCGCATCGTTCGACCCGTCCACACCGTGTGACTAGCAGGACAGTACAGGACAGGGGGACGCCGCATGAGCGACGCGGAAAAGAAGACCTTCACCGACGAGGAAGCGCTGAACTTCCACCGCTATCCGACCCCCGGGAAGATCGGCGTCGTCGCCACCAAGCCGATGGCCACCCAGCGCGACCTGTCGCTGGCCTACTCCCCCGGCGTCGCCGTGCCGGTCCACGCCATCGCCAAGGACCCCGACGCCGCCTACGACTACACCTCCAAGGGCAACCTGGTGGCCGTGATCAGCAACGGCACCGCGATCCTGGGCCTGGGCGACCTGGGGGCCCTGGCCTCCAAGCCGGTGATGGAAGGCAAGTCGGTCCTCTTCAAGCGCTTCGGCGACGTCGACTCCATCGACATCGAGGTGACCACCAAGGACGCCGACGAGATCATCACGGTGGTCAAGAACATCGGCGTCACCTTCGGCGGCATCAATCTGGAGGACATCAAGAGCCCCGAGTGCTTCCGCATCGAGACCGAGCTGCAGGAGCTGCTCGACATCCCGGTGTTCCACGACGACCAGCACGGCACGGCGATCATCTGCGCCGCCGGCCTGATCAACGCCTGCCACATCACCGGCAAGCGGATCGAGGACGTGAAGGTGGTCCTCAACGGCCCCGGCGCGGCGGGCATCGCCTCGCTGGAGCTGATCAAGGCCATGGGCGTCAAGCCCGAGAACGTGATCGCCGCCGACAGCAAGGGCGTGCTCTATCGCGGCCGCACCGAGGGCATGAACCAGTGGAAGAGCGCCCACGCGGTCGACACCCCGCTGCGCACCCTGGCCGAGGCGGTCAAGGGCGCCGACGTCCTGCTGGGCCTGTCCGCCAAGGGCGCCTTCACGCCCGAGATGATCGCCAGCATGGCCCCCAATCCGGTCATCTTCGCCATGGCCAATCCCGATCCGGAGATCACCCCCGAGGAGGTCCACGCGATCCG
Organism: Caulobacter sp. CCG-8; assembly: GCF_037402475.1. Taxonomy (NCBI): domain Bacteria; kingdom Pseudomonadati; phylum Pseudomonadota; class Alphaproteobacteria; order Caulobacterales; family Caulobacteraceae; genus Caulobacter; species Caulobacter sp. CCG-8. Next base: position 153,798 of record NZ_JBBEUD010000006.1, on the reverse strand, counting down.
CAAGGACGCGATCATGGGCACCGGCCGCAGCGACTATCCCAACCAGGTCAACAACGTCCTGGGCTTCCCCTACATCTTCCGCGGCGCGCTCGACGTGCGGGCCCGGCGCGTCAATCACGAGATGAAGATCGCCTGCGCCAACGCCCTGGCCATGCTGGCCCGCGAGGACGTGCCCGATGAGGTGGCCGCCGCCTATCACGGCCGCCAGCTGAAGTTCGGCCCCAACTACATCATCCCTTCGGCCTTCGACCCGCGCCTGATCTGGTACGTGCCGCCGTTCGTGGCCCAGGCGGCCATGGACACCGGCGTCGCCCGCCGGCCGATCGCCGACATGGACGCCTATCGCGCCAGCCTGGCCCAGCGCCTGGACCCCACCGCGGGCTTCCTGCAGAAGATCAGCGGCGCCGTGCAGGCCAATCCCAAGCGCATCGTCTTCGCCGAGGGCGAGGACCCGTCGGTGATCCGCGCCGCCTACGCCTTCCAGACCGGCGGCTTCGGCAAGGCCATCCTGTGCGGCCGCGAGAACCTGGTGCACGAGAACATGAAGGTGGTCGGCCTCGATCCGGCGACCGCCGGCCTCGAGATCGTCAACGCCCGCCTCAGCGACCGCAATCCGGACTATGTGGACGCCCTCTACAAGCGCCTGCAGCGCCAGGGCTACCTGCGCCGCGACGTCCAGCGCCTGATCAACCAGGACCGCAACAGCTTCGCCGCCTCGATGGTCACCCACGGCGAGGCCGACGGCATGGTCACCGGCGTCACCCGCAGCTTCGACCAGGCGCTGGAGGAGGTGCTGCGCGTCATCGACCCGGCCCCCAACGGCCGGATCATGGGCATGTCGGTCGTCCTCGCGAAGGGCCGCACCGTGTTCGTGGCCGACACCAACGTCACCGAGCTGCCCGACAGCGACGAGCTGGTCGAGATCGCCCTGGAAGCCGCCCGCGCCGTCCGCCGCCTGGGCTTCAAGCCGCGCGTGGCCTTCATGAGCTACTCCACCTTCGGCAACCCGATGGGCGAGCGCTCCGACAAGGTGCGCGAGGCCGTGGCCATGCTCGACGAGATGGACGTCGACTTCGAGTACGAGGGCGAAATGCCGCCCGAACTAGCCCTGGACCCGGAAAAGCGCGCCAACTACCCGTTCATGCGCCTGACCGACAGCGCCAACATCCTGATCATGCCGGCCATCCACTCGGCCTCGATCGCGACCAAGCTGGTGCAGAGCCTGGGCGGGGCGACGGTGATCGGGCCGGTGCTGCTGGGGCTGAGCCACCAGGTGCAGATCGCGCCACTGTCGGCGTCGGTGTCGAAGATTCTGAATATGGCGATGATGGCGGCGTACGAGCCGGCGGGGGATTTGGAGGCGGGTGAGTAGGGGGCGAAAGAGCTTGTTCAGCCGTCCGATCTCACCCCCAGGGTCAGATCGGAACCGTAGTATGCGACGCTACTCTGGCCTTCAATGCATGCGGTGGTGGCCAGCATAAATGCCCGACTACAAGGATTTAGCCAGTAGACGAGCCGTGTTGGCGGCGATGGCCAGCCATGACGAGATGGGCCGAGAGGCTTTTCTCACGACTTACCGGTACGGTAAGGCAGAGAGCTATTTCGTAACGCACGAGGGCAAAAGCTACGATAGCAAAGCTATCGTCGGTGTTGCTTACGGCCTGCAATATCCTGACCGCGGGCCGTTGGATTCGGACAGCTTTTCAGGCGGGCGGGGCCATGCCGCTGGTCATTTGTCTAGGCTCGGCTTCGACGTAGCAGGGATTACGCGGCCGGAGACGGACTGGTCGCTCAAGGAGGTTGAAGCGGTTGTCACCCGCTTCTTCAGGATGTTCGTTCAGCAAGGCGCGCCCGATTACAATCGGTCGGGCCAACTAAAAATAGCGGCTAGCGAAATCCCCTGGCGCAACGACAGTGCGATCAGCCGTAAGATCAGTAACATCAATGCAATACTGGCAGAGATGGAGTTGCCGTTGCTCCGGGGCTTTGGCCAACTCCCCAATAGCCAGACTTTATTGCGGGCCGTTGTCTACGACTGGATCACAGTCAACGAGGACGTGTTTGGCGCAGCCCCCGTCCCAACGCCATTGCACGACGCCTCGCGCGAAACACCTCCGCCCAAAAGCAAGACGATGGAAGCTGTGCGTAGTGCCCGGGGGCCAGTCCGTATCGACTTTGCCGCGAGCGATGAACGCAACAGACTACTTGGCAATGCAGGCGAGGCTTGGGCACTAGCTCAAATAAAACAGCAACTTATAGACGCCGGTCGACCTGACCTCGCGGCCAGGACCATCTGGATGTCCCGAGTTGTTGGTGACGGCCTTGGATATGACATTTCCTCCTTCACCACCGAAGGCCTGCCGATCCAAGTGGAGGTTAAAACCACAAACGGCGGTTTAGCTGCGCCCTTCTTCGTCAGCGCCAATGAGGTCCAGGCATCCGCCGACGCGAGGGATGCATACGTGCTGATGCGCATCTATAGCTTTGCTAGCGAGCCTCGCTATTACCGATTGGTGGGTCCACTTGAGACAACCTGTCAGTTGCGCCCCGCAACCTACCGAGCGTTGCCGGCAAGCTAAGGCCATCCGCCCTTCAGCGGATGACGCCACGTCCTGAAACCCTTGGTGGAATGGGAGCTCTGGGGTCTGACCGTGTCAAGGATCGCCTCTGGCGACCTTTGGCGGCGACCGCGTCGCGGCGGCGCGGCGCGCCGTCCTTGACACGGTCAGACCCCAGAGCAGGCTCGCCACCATGGATTTCAGGGCGCGGCCTGGCCGCCGTGGGCGGTCCGGCGGGGTGAGGGGGGTGAACCGAACGGGGACGCGCACTCACGGCACGGCGTCGCTCAGTTCACGCAGGGCCAGGTGTGAGTGCGTGTCCCCCAAGTCGTCCGCTGAGCTTGGGGGCTGGTCCTGTGGCGGCGTGGCCGAAGTGGGGGACACGCACTCACCCGGGCGTCAGGTGCGATCCGGTGAGGTCTTGCCGTGAGTGCGCGTCCCCGGTCGGGCGACTTATGCTCGGCGGATAGCGGATGAACTCCAACGATTTCAACGCCCCGAACTTTTTCGACCGAACTTATCCTCACCCTTCCAGCCGCCCGCATAATCATCCCACCTCGACGCGGGAAAGGGCGCATGGCCAGCGACCGATGCGGCGGCGGGGGCGATCGAGCGGGAAGCTCTGTCGGCGGGCCCTTCTGCTTGAGTAGAGGCGGGACCCAAACTTCAGTCTCTGGTGCCGGTCGGGCGTGGTCCACAGATACGACGTGACTGAAGGTCGATGAAGCAGCAGGCGGGCGGACGACGCCCGCGGTCCGGGATCAGGCGCGTTGGCCTGACCTGCCCGTCGCGGGCGACAAGGCGCGGCTCCAACAGGGCCTATCGCCGAGGGCTTGCGGATAATGGTCGCGCGGAGCGAACGGGCTTCGTCGAAACGGTTACTCCTCAAACACTCCGGACGATGTCCGGCGCTCCGCAGCCCTTTCCATCAGCTCACAGCCCAAGGCGTGAGGTCGAAAACTCGTGGCTCACCGACTTGCCCCCACCTGGCGGCTTCGCCGCCTGTCGCGGCGAGGGGGCGGAGGACGCCGCGCCGTCGCTCAATGCGGTTTCAGCTTCCCGATCAGATGCTCCGCCAGCCGGATCGACAGGGTGATGATCGTGAAGGTCGGGTTCGAGATCCCCGCCGAGGGGAAGGCCGAGGCGCCGGCGACGTACAGGTTGTCGAGGCTGTGGACCTTGAGGTCGGCGTCGACCACGCCGTCGGCCGGGTCGGCCGACATGCGGGCGGTGCCGATGTGATGGCCGTTGACCACCACCTGGCGGGTGATCGCCGCCCAGTCGGGGAAGGTGACCCGGCCGCCCAGGCCGGCGACCGACGCCTGGAACAGGGCCGTGGTCTTCTCGTAGGTGACCTGGTCGCGGGGGTCGAGCTTCCAGGTGATGTGGGTCTGGGGCTGGCCGAAGACCTTGTCGCGATACTTGGGGTCGGTGGCCAGGGCGATCTGGCTGCCCGGATTGGGAGCCATCTCGTAATAGTACTGGCCGCCGTTCCACCAGAACCAGCAGCTGCCGATCCCCAGCTTGCGCTGCTGCTCGGCGTCGGGCTGGAAGCGGCCGGTGACCCCCACGCCGTTGGCGTCGTTGAAGGTGGCCGCCCGGGCGCCGGCCATGCCGACGCCGTCCATCAGCCGCTGCTGGTCGTAGGTCAGGTAGCTGCCGCTGACCCCGATGACGTTGCCGCTCAGCGGGTGGCACATGAAGGTCTTGCCCACCTGGCCCGTCTCATTGCCCGCGTCCGACAGCAGCAGCAGGCGGGCGTTCTCCACCGCCCCGCAGGCCAGGACGTAGATGTCGGCCTTGACCGTGAACTCGGTGGCCGCCTTGGGGACCGGGTTGCTGTCGTCCATGCTGGCCACGCGCAGGCCGTTCACCTGGCCGCCGGCATGGTCGATCTCCAGCAGGCTGGCGTTGAGGATCACGTCGCAGGCGCTGTCGCCGATCGTGCCCTGGCCCTCGAACGAGCGGGTGGCGAAGTTGGTGCCGGGCATGAACTGGTACATGGCAACCTCGAAGCCCGGCAGCTTGGGCACGTCGGCGTGCAGCACCTTGGCCCAGTACTCGGCGGTGAAGTCGTCGTGCAGGTCGCAGAAGGCCGCGGCCTTGCTGTAGAACGGGTCGAGGTCGGCGCGGGTGATAGGCCAGCCGGGGAAGCCCGGCCGCTTCTCGAAGCTGACCGCGTCCAGCGGCCGCGACTGGCCGCCCCAGTGGGTGGAGGTGCCGCCGAAGAACCGCTCGCGCTCCGACGGACCGCCCCGCACGCCCGGATAGCGCAGGATCAGGAATTCCCGCTCGTTGCCGGTGAACAGCCCGTCGGCCAGGCCGTCATAGAGCAGGGCCTTGTCGGCCTGGCTGGCGGTATAGCCGGGATAGACGCGCGAGCCCTCGATCAGCGTGACCTTCAGGCCAGCCTTCTGCAGGAACCAGGCCGTGGTGATGCCCGCCGGGCCGGAGCCGATGATGCAGACCTGCGTGCTGACCGTCTCGCCGTTGGCGATGTCCTTGCCGTTCCGGATCATGTTCCACCCTTGAGTTGAGCAGAGTCATGATTGCTATTTTTAGATGTGTCAGGCAAGCGTGCAACCGACGATGGAGGCCCGTAGGGTCGCGATCCGGCGCTGCGCGGGATTGCCCCATCGACAGCCGGCCCCGCCTGGGCATGATGGGCCCACCGCGAACGAGTCCGAGTAAAGGAGCGCGATGACCGCGCGATCCCCGACCGAGACCCAGGACGCCCCTCAGACCGCGCCGGAGGTCGGGGCCGCGCCCTCGCCCCTGGCCGCCTCGCCCAGCGTGACCACCGCGCTGAAGCACGCGCCGATGGGCATCGCCATCTTCGACGACCAGATGCGCTACCTGGCCGCCTCGCGCCAGTACCTGACCGACCAGAACATGTCGCCCGACACCCCGCTGCTGGGCCGCCGCCACTACGACGTCTTCCCCGAGATCCCGCAGTTCTGGCGCGACAAGCACGCCCAGGTTCTGGCCGAGGGGGTCGAGCTGCGCGACGACGAGGGCGAGCGCTATGTCGACCGCAACGGCGACGTCCACTGGGTGCGCTGGTCGATGGCCCCCTGGCGGCACGACGACGGCCGGATCGGCGGGCTGGTGCTCTATACCGAGATGGTCACCAAGGCGGTCGAGGCCAAGCACCGGCTGCAGGCCGCCGAGGCCCGCTACCGCGCGGTGTTCGACCAGGCGGCCATGGGCGTGGCCCGGGTCTCGGGCTCGGGCCGGTTCCTGGAGGTCAACGACCAGTTCTGCGCCATCACCCGCCACGACCGCGAGACCCTGCTGGCCTCGACCTTCATGGACATCGTGCGCGGCGAGGACACCGTCACCGCCGTGGTCACCCAGGGCCAGGCCCTGTTCGCCGGCGAGATCGACACCTACACCGTCGAACGCCGGGTGGCCGGCGACCGCGACGACGGGGTGGTCTGGGTGCACGTCACCGCCTCGCGAGTGGATCCCGGCGGCGACGCGCGGCCTTACCTGGTGGTGATCATCTCCGACATCACCGCCCGCAAGCAGGTCGAGGCCGAGCAGCAGCACTACCAGGGCCAGCTGCGGCTGCTGATCAACGAGCTGAACCACCGGGTGAAGAACACCCTGGCCACCGTGCAGTCGATGGCCAGCCAGACGCTGAAGAACGAACCCCACCCGCTGGTCGCGTTCGAGAAGTTCGAGTCCCGGCTGATGGGCCTGTCCCAGGTGCACGACGTGCTGACCCGCGAGAGCTGGCACGGGGCGGGGCTGTGCGACGTGGCCGAACGGGCCCTGGCGCCGTTCACGCCGCCGTCGCCCGACGGCGAGCCGGGGTGCAAGCGCCTGGTCATCGACGGCCCGCCGGTCTGGCTGGCGCCGGGCGGGGCCCTGACCATGGCCCTGATCTTCCACGAGCTGGCCACCAACGCCCTGAAATACGGCGCCCTGTCGAACAACGACGGCAAGGTGGTGCTGAGCTGGACCTACGACGCCGACACCCGCGACCTGGCCCTGACCTGGACCGAGACCGGCGGCCCGCCGGTGGTCCCGCCCACCCGCCGCGGCTTCGGCTCGCGGCTGATCGAACGCAGCCTGCGCGGCGAGTTGAAGGGCGCGGCCACCATGGACTACCGGCCCGAGGGCCTGGTCTGCGCGATGCGGGCGACGCTGTCGGAGGCGGTGGAAGGGGTTTCGCCGTTGGGAGGCTAAGCGGCGAACACTTGCCCCCTACGGACCGCTTCGCGGTCGCCTTCCCCCGCAGGGGGAAGAGCGCGAGTGCGAAGGCTCCGCCCCCTACGGGGGCGGACAGGCGGCGAAGCCGCCAGGTGGGGGCAAGGGGGTGAGCCGCTGACCCCTTGCGCTGGCCCTTCCCCGCACGTAACTCCCCCGTCATGACCACCAAGGCCAAGATCTGCGGGCTCTCCACGCCCGAGACCGTCGCCGCCGCCGTGACCGGCGGCGCGGCCTTCGTCGGCTTCGTGTTCTTCGCCAAGAGCCCCCGCAACCTCGAGCCCGAGGCCGCCGCCCGCCTGGCCGCGCCGCTTCGCCAAACCCCCGTCAAGACCGTGGCCGTCACCGTCGATCCCGACGACGCCCTGGTCGACCGCCTGATGGCCACGCTGAAGCCCGACCTGATCCAGGTGCACGGCAAGGAGACCCCCAACCGGGTCCGCGAGATCGCCCAGCGCTCGGGCGCCGGGATCATCAAGGCCTTCTCGGTCTCCTCGCCCGCCGACGTCGACCAGGCCGGCGCCTTCGACGGCGTGGTCGAGCACCTGATGTTCGACGCCCGCCCCGTGGAAGGCTCTGCCCTCCCGGGCGGAACCGGCGCAAGGTTCGACTGGAGCCTGCTGGCGGGCCGGCGATTTTCTCGCCCGCATTTCCTGGCCGGAGGGCTGGACCCGTGGAACGTGGCCGAGGCGATCAAGGCTTCCGGCGCGCCCCTGGTGGACGTTTCCTCTGGCCTTGAGCGGGGTCCCGGCCTAAAGGACCCGGCTCTGATCACGGCGTTCCTGGACGCCGTCAAACGCGCCTGACGATTTGCCTGACCCTTTGGAAGTGCTCGTGAACGCCTCAGCCAAGCCCCCGGAACGGCCCAACGACTGGTCCGCCTATCCCGACGCCAAGGGCCGGTTCGGCGACTACGGCGGCCTGTACGTGGCCGAGACCCTGATGCCGCTCGTGCTGGAGCTGGACCGCGCCTACACCGAGGCCAAGAACGATCCGAAGTTCCAGGCCGAGCTGAAGGGCTACCTGACCCATTATGTCGGCCGGCCCTCGCCGCTCTATTTCGCCGAGCGCCTCAGCAAGCACCTGGGCGGCGCGAAGATCTATTTCAAGCGCGAGGAGCTGAACCACACCGGCGCGCACAAGATCAACAACTGCATGGGCCAGATCCTGCTGGCCCAGCGCATGGGCAAGACCCGGATCATCGCCGAGACCGGCGCGGGCCAGCACGGCGTGGCGTCGGCGACGGTGACCGCCCGCTTCGGCCTGCCCTGCGTGGTCTATATGGGCGCGGTCGACGTGGCCCGGCAGAAGCCGAACGTGTTCCGCATGAACCTGCTGGGCGCGGAAGTGCGTCCGGTGACCTCCGGCGCGGCGACCCTGAAGGACGCCATGAACGAGGCCATGCGCGACTGGGTCACCAACGTGGCCGACACCTATTACATGATCGGCACCGCCGCCGGCCCGCACCCCTATCCGGCCATGGTCCGCGACTTCCAGGCGGTGATCGGCAACGAGACCCGCGAGCAGATCCAGGAACTCGAGGGCCGCCTGCCCGACGCGGTCGTGGCCTGCGTCGGCGGCGGGTCGAACGCCATCGGCATGTTCCACCCGTTCCTGGCCGACGAGCGCGTCAAGATCTACGGCGTCGAGGCCTCGGGCCACGGGCTGGACACCGACAAGCACGCCGCCTCGCTGACTGGCGGCCGCCCGGGCGTCCTGCACGGCAACAAGACCTATCTGCTGCAGGACGACGACGGCCAGATCCTGGACGCCCACTCGATCTCGGCCGGCCTGGACTATCCGGGCATCGGCCCCGAGCACAGCTTCCTGCACGACATCGGCCGGGCCCGGTACCTGACCTGCACCGACGACGAGGCCCTGAAGGCCTTCCAGCTGTGCGCCGAGCTCGAGGGCATCATCCCCGCCCTGGAAAGCGCCCACGCCCTGGCCAAGCTGCCCCAGCTGGCCAAGGAGATCGGCGAGGGCGGCGTGATCGTGCTGTGCCTGTCGGGCCGGGGCGACAAGGACATCTTCACCGTGGCCGACGCCCTGGGACGGACGATCTAGATGACGACCAGCTATCGCGACGCGGGCCGCCTGGAGCGCGCCTTCCAGCGGGAAAACGACCACCGGGCCCTGTTCATCGCCTATGTGATGGCCGGCGATCCGGACCTGGAGACCTCGTTCGAAATCCTGAAGGGCCTGGCCGACCACGCCGACGTCATCGAGCTGGGCATGCCCTTCTCGGACCCGATGGCCGAGGGCCCGACCATCCAGCTGGCCTCGCAGCGCTCGCTGGCCGCCGGCACCAAGATGCGCGACGTGCTGGGGCTGGTCCGCCGGTTCCGCGAGATCAACACCACGACGCCGATCGTGCTGATGGGCTATCTGAACCCGGTGCTGTTCCACGGCTACGAGGCCTTCGCCAACGACGCCTCGGACGCCGGGGCCGACGGGGTGATCATCGTCGATTGCCCGCCCGAGGAGGCCGGTCCGCTGACCGACGCCCTGGAAACGGCCAAGATGAACCTGATCCGCCTGGCCACGCCGACGACCGACGACGCGCGCCTGCCAGCCGTGGTCGCCCGCACCTCGGGCTTCATCTACTATGTCTCGGTGGCCGGGGTGACCGGCGTGCTGGAGGCCGACGCCGAGGCCGTGCGACGTCCGGTGGAGCGCCTGAGGGCGGCTTCGGGCCTGCCGGTGGCCGTCGGTTTCGGCATCAAGACCCCCGAGCGCGCCGCCCAGGTGGCCCGCGTGGCGGACGGCGTGGTGGTCGGCTCGGCCCTGGTGGACGAAATCGCCGCCGCGGCCAAGGTGAACGAAAACGTGACCGAGAAGGTTCTTCTCAAGGCGTCGGAGCTGGCTAAGGCTGTGCGATCGGCGCGACTCGAATTGGCGTGAGGCTGAAGGCTATGGCGATGGCTGAACCCCAGGGGCCCAAGAAGGGCGACAAGACGAAGGCGCCGGCGGAGGGCCGTCGCGGCGGCTGGCTGTCGCGGATCGCGCCCGGCGTGCGCGGCGCGTTCGCCAAGCGCGAGACGCCCGAGAACCTCTGGGTCAAATGCCCCGACACGGGCGAGATGATCTACCGCTCCGACCTGGAGGCGGCCCTGTGGGTCACCCCGGCCGGGCGCCACATGCGCATCGGTCCCGAGGCGCGCTTCAAGTTCACCTTCGACGACGGCGCGCACGAGGTCCTGCCGACCCCGCCCGTGGTCGAGGATCCGCTGCACTTCTCGGACGGCAAGTCCTACAAGGACCGCCTGGCCGCCGCCCGCAAGGCGACCGGCGAGCAGGACGCCATGGCCATCGCCTACGGCAAGGTCGGCGGCGTCGACGCCGTGGTGCTGGTCCAGGACTTCGCCTTCATGGGCGGTTCGCTGGGCATGGCCGCGGGCGAAGGCTTCATCGCCGCCGCCGAGGCCGCGATCAAGCGCCAGGTCCCGCTGGTGGTGTTCACCGCCGCCGGCGGCGCGCGGATGCAGGAAGGGGCCCTGTCCCTGATGCAGATGGCCCGCACCACCCTGGCCATCAACGAGATGAAGGACGCCGGCCTGCCCTACGTCGTGGTCCTGACCGACCCGACCACCGGCGGCGTCACCGCCTCCTACGCCATGCTGGGCGACGTCCACCTGGCCGAGCCGGGCGCCCTGATTGGCTTCGCCGGTCCGCGCGTGATCGAGCAGACCATCCGCGAGACCCTGCCGCCGGGCTTCCAGCGCTCGGAATACCTGGTCGAGAAGGGCATGGTCGACCGCGTCACGCCGCGCAAGGAACTGCCGGCCGTGCTGGGCTCCATTCTCGGGACCTTGATGATGGGGCGCGCCCTCAAGGCGGCCTGAGCCGAAAGATGCTCCCCCGCCGGGGGAGCTGTCGCGAAGCGACTGAGGGGGTAGGGCGGCGGCCGGCCCCCTCCACCCCTTCGGGGTCCCCCTCCCCCAGAGGGGGAGGATCTTGAGACGATGACCGACCACCTCCGCGCCCATGACGCCGCGCTGGCGCGGCTGCAGGCCCTGCATCCCAAGCTCATCGACCTGTCGCTGGACCGGATGCTGCGGCTGTGCGCGGCCCTGGGCGATCCGCAGACCAAGCTGCCGCCGGTGATCCACGTGGCCGGCACCAACGGCAAGGGCTCGACCGTCGCCTATCTGCGGGCCATGGCCGAGGCGGCGGGCCTGCGCATCCACGTCTTCACCTCGCCGCACCTGGTTCGCTTCGCCGAGCGCATCCGCCTGGCCGGGACCCTGATCACCGACGAGCACCTGGGCGAGGTGCTGGAGCGGGTCGAGACGGCCAACGCCGGCCAGCCGATCACCTTCTTCGAGATCACCACCGCCGCGGCGTTCCAGGCCTTTTCCGAGGTCCCGGCCGACCTGTGCCTGGTCGAGGTGGGGCTGGGCGGGCTGCTGGACGCCACCAACGTGGTCATGCCGGCCGTCAGCGTCATCGCCCCGATCGACATCGACCACCGCGAGTTCCTGGGCGACACCCTGGGCAAGATCGCCCAGGAGAAGGCCGGGATCATCAAGCCGAACGTCCCGGTGGTCAGCGCCCGCCAGCGGGAGGAGGCCGAACGCGTCGTCGAGCGCGAGGCCGACCTGTTCGAGGCGCCCCTGACCCTGATGGGCCGCGACTTCGACGCCTGGAACGAACGCGGGCGGCTGCTGGTGCAGATGCCGGACCGCCTGCTGGACCTGCCCGCGCCCTCGCTGCCCGGCGAGCACCAGTACGCCAACGCCGGCCTGGCCGTGGCGGCCTTGCTGGCGCTGGGCGACCCGCGGATCGACGAGGCGGCCATGGCCCGGGGGATCGCGGCGGCGACCTGGCCCGCGCGGTTCCAGCGCCTGACCGCCGGTCCCCTGGCCGACACCGCCAGGGCGGCCGGCGCCGACCTCTGGCTCGACGGCGGCCACAATCCGCACGCCGGCGCGGCCGTGGCCCGGGCCCTGGGCGAGCTGGCAGGCCGCGACGGACGCCCCGTGGCCCTGATCTCGGGCCTGCTGGCCAACAAGGACGCCACCGGCTTCTTCGCGCCGTTCGCGCCGCTGGGGGCCAAGGTGTTCACGGTGACGTTCGAGGGGCATGCGGCCGCCAGCGCGGCCCAGACGGCGGCCGCCGCCGAGCTGGCGGGCCTGCGGGCCCATGCCTGCGACAGCGTCGGGGCGGCCCTGGAGAAAGCGCTGGCGATCGAACCGACGCCGCACGTGCTGATCTGCGGCTCGCTCTATCTGGCGGGCGAAGTGCTGGCGATGAGCCCGGAGACTTGGCCGGTCTAAGGGCCGATCTAGACCAGGATGTTCAGCAGCGAGCCCGGGCGCAGGATCTTCTGCGGCTGTTCGGTGGGCTGAACGAACGGGCGGGCCGGCGGCTGGCGCTGCGGCTGGGCCTGGGTCTGCAGCTGGACGGCGATCGGCGGGGCCGTGGGCAGGGTCGCGGCGGCGTCGCTGACGGCCGCCTGGAAGAACGCCGCCGCGCGCGAGCCGCCGGCGCCGCTCGAACCCTGCGTCGAAGCAGGACGTTGCGGAACGGTCGGCAGGCCGGTGGGGCGGATCGTGCTCATGGACGCGACTCTATCATGGTTAACGCAAGGTCGGCGAGCATGGTCAACGCGCGGTTAATGGTCGCGGTTCGATCCCCGGAAACCCGGGGAAAAAGCTCGGGCGAAACCCGGAGAAAAATGAACGGCAGATGAAAGTCGGGTTGTCGACGCCGTTCAGGGAGCGGGGGTTAGGGTGTCCTCAAGATCGACCCGGATCGGGGCCGGGCGATCGGTCGGAAAAGATTTGAAAGGGACACCCGATGCGTACCGCCACCAAGACCACCGTTTCGCTGCTGGCCGCCGCGACCGCCGCGATCAGCCTGGCTTCGGCCCCGAGCTTCGCCTCGGCCCACGACAGCCGCTACTACCGCGACCACCACCGCTACGAGTCGCGCTATGACCGCCATTACAGCCGCTATGACGCCTGCCGTCAGGACCGCAAGCGCGGCAAGGCGACCGGCGCGATCCTCGGCGCCGTGGCCGGCGGCCTGCTGGGCAACTCGGTCTCGAACGGCAACCGCACCCCCGGCACCCTGCTGGGCGCGGGCGTCGGCGCCTACGCCGGCAGCCAGATCGGCAAGGGCCACCGCTGCTAACGGCGCGAGCCGCTTGACCTGAACGAAGGCTCGGATCGTCGGAAGCGATCCGGGCCTTTTTCATGCCTAGCGCAGCTTCTTGAGCAGCGCGTCGACGTCGGCGTCGGTCAGCGGGCCGCTGTGCTTGGCCAGGATCACGCCGTCGGCGCCGATCAGATAGGTCTCGGGCACGCCAGTGACGCCGAACTCGATGCCGGCCCGGCCGTTGCGGTCCATCAGCTTGACGGCGAAGGGATCGCCCAGCTCGGCCAGGAAGGCCTGGGTCTTGGCCGGCTCGTCCTTGTAGGCGACGCCGACCAGGGTGACGCCCTTGGCCTTCAGGGCCATCAGCTGCGGCGCCTCGACCCGGCAGGGCGCGCACCACGAGGCGAAGAAGTTGATCAGGCGGGGGCCGGAAGGGGCGTCATGGACCGCGACCATGGCGCCGGTGTCGAGGTCGGGCAGGCTGACGGCCGGGACGGGCTTGCCGACCAGGGCGTGGGGCTGGACGCGCGGGTCGTGCTTGAGGGCGTAGCCCGCGAACAGCACCGCCAGGCCGGCCAGGACGATCAGCGGCGTGAAGCCGATCCAGCGCTTGATCACCGCTTCGCCTCTTTCGAAACCTCTTTCAGCGCCTGCAGCCGCTCGGCCTCGCGCCGCCAGCGGCGGGCCGAGGCCAGGCTGTCGGCGATCATCCAGACGAAGGCCGCCGCCGTCAGGGCGAAGGCCGGCCAGACATAGACGGCGTACTTCCCGGCGTCGAAATCGAAGTGCATGCCGTCAGCCTTCCGCCTGCTGCAGGGCCAGGGCCCGGGCCTTGCGCCGCCAGACTTGGCTGCGAATCCGCACCAGCCACAGCGAGCCGAACGCCGACAGATAGGCCAGGGTCATGATCAGCATCGGCCAGGCGTAGACCGCCGGCAGGGCGTCGCCCGGCTTGGCGAACAGGGTGGAGCTGCCCTGGTGCAGGCTGTTCCACCACTCGACCGAGAACTTGATGATCGGCAGGTTGATCACGCCGACCAGGGCCAGGATGGCGGCGGCGCGGGCGGCCTTCTGCTCGTCCTCGAGGGCCGAGCGCAAGGCCAGATAGCCCAGATAGAACAGCAGCAGCACCAGCACCGAGGTCAGGCGGGCGTCCCACACCCACCAGGTTCCCCACATCGGCTTGCCCCACAGCGAGCCGGTGGCCAGGGCCAGGACGGTAAAGGCCGCGCCCAGCGGGGCGCAGGCCACGGCGGCGGCGTCGGCCAGGGCGTGGCGGAACACCAGGGCCAGGAAGCTGGCGACGCCCAGGCAAAGATAGATGAACATGCAGATCACTGCCGCCGGCACGTGGATGAACATCATCCGCACGGTGTCGCCCTGCTGGTAGTCCTCGGGGGCGGCGAAGGTCAGCACCAGGCCGACGACCGCCAGCACCGCGGCGATCGCGCCGAACATCGGCGCGGCCCAGCGCGAGAAGGCCATGAACCGCTCGGGGTTCGTCAGGAAGTCCAGCGGGTGGTGGTGTGGATCACGGGCGCCCATTCCCAACGCCTTAGAAGACCTGGAGGGCGCCCGCAATCGTGGAGGTTACCTAGCCAGCCCCCTTTCAGTCGGCCTTCGGCGGAGCCGGCGGGCGACCCGGGCCGCCCTTGAAGCGCCGGAACTCGGCGTGGCGGATCATCGGGCCGTGGCCGCCGACCATCGGACCCAGGGCGTCGAAGGCCTTCTTCTGGCTGGGCGACAGGGCGGCGTAGAAGGCGCGGGTGGCGTCGATGCGGGCCTTGGCGCGGTTCAGGTGCTCGGTCTCGCGGTCCAGGCGCTCGGGCGTGGTCAGGGGCTTGGGCTCGGCGTCGGCGACGTCGCGCTTGGGGCCGTCCTTGTCCCAGCCCTTCGGCTCGGTCGCGGCCAGATAGGCCTTCAGGGCCCCGTCCTGGTCGGCGCGCAGCTGCAGCACGTCGCGCAGGTGCTGGGCGCGGGCCTCGGGGTCGAGGCGGCGATGATGGCGCATCATCGGCGGGCCGCCGGGACCGTCATGGGCCATGGGCGGCATGCCGGGCGGCGGCGGGCCGTCCTGGGCGACGGCGACCGCCGCGGTGGTGGAAAGGATGATCGCGGCCGCGGCCATCAGGGCGAGGCGGCTCGTTGGCAAGCGCATGGGTCGGCTCCGTGGAAAGTCCCTTGGACCGGAACCTCGGGTCCCCGTGTAACGCTGGAATGTCAGAATCCCGGGCGAATGTTGCAGGACTGACGGACAGGCTTCGCATAAGGCTTTGACAGCGCGCCGGATTTTCGCGGCGACGCGCGTCCGGGACCTTTCGAGATGCTGTACCTGCTGGCCAAGGCGGCGATTTCCGGCGTGATCATCGCCCTGGTGTCCGAGATCGCCAAGCGGCAGCCCGGCTTCGGCGCCCTGGTCGCCTCGCTGCCGCTGATCTCGATCCTGGGCATGATCTGGCTGTGGCGCGACACCCACGACGTCGGGCGGATGGCGACCCATGTCGAGGCGACGTTCTGGTACGTGCTGCCCTCGCTGCCGATGTTCCTGATCGTTCCGGCCCTGCTGCGGCGGGGCGTCAACTTCTGGGTGGCGCTGGGGACGGGTTGCGCGGTGACGATCGGCCTCTATCTGGGCATGACGGCGATCGGTCCGCGCCTGGGCCTGAAGCTGTGACTGCCGCCACGTCCTGACAGCAGGACCGGCTAGATCGTCCTATCGCCCCCGCCGCGAACGCCGCTAGAAGCCCGGTCCATGCAAAGCCCCTCCAAAAAGATCGCCTTCGTCGCCCTGATCCTCGCCGGGGTCTGCTGGGGGCTGGGCTTCCCGCTGGGCAAGCTGGTGCTGCGCGAGACCGACGCGGCCCACATGGTGCTGCTGCGGTTCGTGGTGGCGGCGGTGGTCGCCGCGCCGTTCGCCCTGCGCACCCCCGAGGCCCGGGCGCTGTTCAAGTCGCCGGTGATCCTGGCGGCCGGAGCGCTCTACGGGATCGCCTTCATGGTGCAGTTCGAGGGCCTGGCCCATGTCAGCGTCACCCTGGCGGCCCTGCTGGTCGGGGCCATGCCGGCCCTGATCGCCATCTCGGCCAAGCTGCTGGGCGAGAAGGTCAGTCGCGCCTCGTGGGGCGGAGTGGCCGCGGCGACCCTGGGCGCCGCCCTGATCGCCGGCAAGCCCGACGGCGCCGGCTCGCCCCTGGGCGTCTTCCTGTCGCTGGGCTCGCTGCTGATCTTCCTGGCCTGGCTGATCGTGCTGCGCCGCGCGCCCAGGGCCCCGACGCCGATGGCCATCCCGGCCGTGACAGTGATCGTCGCCGCCTTCGTGATCCTGCCGATCGCCTGGGTGATGCACGGCCCGCCGAAACTGGCGCTCAGCCCCATGGCCTGGACCGGCATCCTGGGCCTGGGCGTCCTGGGCACCCTGCTGGCCACCGCCGCCTGGCAGTTCGGCTCGGCCCGGGTGGGCAGCGCCAGCGCCGGGGTGTTCATCAACATCGAGCCGCTGATGGGGGCCTGCGTCGGGGTGCTGCTGTTCGGCGACCACCTGACCTGGGCCCTGGCGGCGGGCGGGCTGATGATCATCGCCGGCAGCTTCGCGGTGGTGCTGGGGGAACGGCATGCGCCGCCGGTGACGGCGAGCGCCGGGCCGATATAAAAATCCCCTCTCTCATAGAGAGAGGGAGGGGCCCATGGCGCAGCCATGGGAGGGTGAGAGGTTACACCCTCTCAGAACGAAACTCTGACGATGACGACTTGGGTTGATCGCTCGATGCGGAGGTCTGGACCGCCCTTTGCCCAACCGCTCTGGATTTGCCGGCAGGCGGTGAAACCTCTCACCCTCCCACCGCCTGCGGCGGCGGGCCCCTCCCTCTCTCTATGAGAGAGGGGTTTCGGCGCTAATCCAGCGCGTTCCGGCACGCCGCCGCCATGGCGATCGGGCCCAGGGCCACCGCCGCCGTGCTATAGGCCAGCAGCAGGAACAATCCGCCCGTCCACGGCAGGCCGCCGGCCAGGGCGTCCAGGGCGCCGGCCCCGAAGATCACCGGCGGCACGTAGAGCGGCAGGACGATCACCGCCACCAGCAGGCCCCCGCGTTTGGAGCCGAGAGCCAGGCTGGCGCCCAGTCCGCCCAGGAACGAGAAGGCCAGCCCCCCGGCCAGGGCGCAGGGGATCAAGAGCGGGATGATCGACGACGGCGCCCCGAGCGCCAGGGCGGCGACGGGGGCGGCCAGGGCCAGGGGCGCGCCGGCCGCCAGCCAGTGGGCCAGGCACTTGGCCACGGCCACGGCCTCCAGCGGCGCCGGCCCCAGGGCCAGCAGGTCCAGCGCCCCGTCCTCGAAATCGCGCTCGAACAGGCGCTCCAGCGACAGCAGCGCCGCCAGGGCCAGGGCCAGCCAGGCGATGCCGGGGGCCAGGGACGCCAGCCGCTCGGGCGCACGGCCCGCCGCCAGGGGCAGCAGGGTCACGACGCAGGCGTAGAAGGCCAGGGCCAGCAGCGGTCCGCCGCCATTGCCCCAGGCCAGGGCCAGTTCGCGGCGCAGGAGGATCAGGAACGCTCTCATCCCCCGATCTCCACCACGCGGCAGGGCACGGGCAGGGGGTCGTGCACGGCGGCCAGCACCATGCCGCCGCCGGCCAGGTGCTGGGCCATCAGGCCCCCGAAGCCTTCGCGATGGCCGGCGTCCAGCGGGGCCATGGGTTCGTCCAGCAGCCACAGCGCGCGCGGGCTGGCCAGGAGGCGCGCCAGGGCCACGCGGCGGCGCTGGCCGGCCGACAGACGGCGGATCTCCAGGCCCAGCAGGCGGTCCAGGTCGAGCTTGGTCGCGGCCGCCCGGGCCGAGGCCTCGGTCCCGCCGGTCCACAGGGTCTGGAACAGGAGTTCGTCCCAGGCCGAGCGCGTGGATTTCAGGCCATCGTGGTGGCCCACCAGGTGCAGGGCGTCGGCGCGCGCCACCTCGGCCTCCAGCGGACCGGCCTCGCCCTCGAAGCCGACGGTCCCCTGGGCGGGACGCAGCAGTCCGGCCACGGCGCGCAGCAGGCTGGTCTTGCCCGCCCCGTTTCGCCCGGTCAGGGCCACGGCGTCGCCGGCCGAAATCTCCAGATCAAGGCCCGAGAACAGCCGTCGCTCGCCGCGCACAAGACTTAAGTCCTTGATGCGAATAGCTCTCAACATGGGCCCGAAGACCTCAAGACCCTGTCCTGTGCATGGACGTTGCCCCTGACCGAGGCTAAGAAGCCCTCGGCCGTCACCCTCCGATTTGGATGGGATGAACGCGGCGCGGGGATGGACGCTGTGGGTCCGCCTCGAGCGCGCGCTCCCGGGAGTGGTTTTCCGGCGGCCGTGGACAGAGAAGGGATCCTTCCAAATGGCGTCAGTCGACAGCCTCAAAACCCGCCGCGAACTCGTCGTCGGCGGTAAGACCTACGTCTATTACAGCCTTCGCGCCGCTGAGGAAGCGGGTCTGAACGGCGCCGGCAAGCTGCCGGTGTCGATGAAGGTGCTGCTGGAGAACCTGCTGCGCTACGAGGACGGCGTGTCCGTCAACGAAGCCGACCTCAAGGCCGTGGCCGCCTGGCTCGAGAACAAGGGCGGCGTCGAGCACGAAATCAGCTTCCGCCCGGCCCGCGTGCTGATGCAGGACTTCACCGGCGTTCCGGCCGTCGTCGACCTGGCCGCCATGCGCGACGCGATGGTCGCCCTGAACGCCGACCCGGCCAAGATCAACCCGCTGAACCCCGTCGACCTGGTCATCGACCACTCGGTGATGGTCGACAACTTCGGCAACCCGAAGGCCTTCGACGACAACGTCGCCCGCGAATACGAGCGCAACCTGGAGCGCTACCGCTTCCTGCGCTGGGGTTCGTCGGCGTTCAACAACTTCCGCGTCGTGCCCCCGGGCACCGGCATCTGCCACCAGGTGAACCTCGAGTACCTGGCCCAGACCGTCTGGACCGCGGCCGTCGACGGCGCCGAAGTCGCCTATCCCGACACCGTCGTCGGCACCGACAGCCACACCACCATGGTCAACGGCCTGTCGGTCCTGGGCTGGGGCGTGGGCGGCATCGAGGCCGAGGCGGCCATGCTGGGCCAGCCGATCCCGATGCTGATCCCGGAAGTCATCGGCTTCAAGCTGAACGGCGCCCTGCCGGAAGGCGCGACGGCCACCGACCTGGTGCTGACCGTCACCCAGATGCTGCGCAAGAAGGGCGTGGTCGGCAAGTTCGTCGAATTCTACGGCGACGCCCTGGCCAACCTGACCCTGGAAGACCAGGCGACCATCGCCAACATGGCTCCGGAATACGGCGCCACCTGCGGCTTCTTCCCGATCTCGGCCGCGACCATCGCCTATCTGAAGGGCACCGGCCGCGACGCCGCTCGCGTCGCCCTGGTGGAAGCCTACGCCAAGGAGCAGGGCCTGTGGTGGGAGCCCGGCGTCGCCGAGCCGACCTTCACCGACACCCTGGAGCTGGACCTGTCGTCGGTGCTGCCGTCGCTGGCCGGCCCCAAGCGTCCGCAGGACCGCGTGCTGCTGACCGAAGCCGCCGCCAAGTTCGCCGAGTCGCTGGCCGGTGAGTTCGGCAAGGCCGAGGCCCCCAACGCCCGCGTGCCGGTCGAAGGCGAGAACTTCGACGTCGGCCACGGCGACGTGGTCATCGCGGCCATCACCTCGTGCACCAACACCTCCAACCCCTCGGTGCTGATCGCCGCCGGCCTGCTGGCCAAGAACGCGGTCGCCAAGGGTCTGAAGGTCAAGCCGTGGGTGAAGACCTCGCTGGCCCCCGGCTCGCAGGTGGTCACCGACTACCTGGCCAAGGCCGGCCTGACCAAGCACCTCGATGCGCTGGGCTTCAACCTGGTCGGCTACGGCTGCACCACCTGCATCGGCAACTCGGGCCCGCTGCCCGAGAACATCAGCAAGGCCGTCAACGAGGCCGACCTGGTGGCCTGCTCGGTGCTGTCGGGCAACCGCAACTTCGAAGGCCGCGTGAACCCGGACGTCCGCGCCAACTACCTGGCCTCGCCGCCGCTGGTGGTGGCCTACGCCCTGGCCGGCTCGATGAAGATCGACCTGGCCAACGAACCGCTGGGCGAAGGCAAGGGCGGCAAGCCCGTCTACCTGAAGGACATCTGGCCCTCGAACGAGGACATCGCCGCCTTGCAGCGCAAGTCGGTGACGGAAAAGATGTTCGCCAGCCGCTACGGCGACGTCTTCAAGGGCGACAAGAACTGGCAGGGGATCAAGATCACCGGCGGCCAGACCTACGCCTGGGAAGGTGACTCGACCTACGTCCAGAACCCGCCCTACTTCCCGAACATGTCGATGACCCCCGCTCCGGTCACCGACATCGTGGAAGCCCGCGTCCTGGCCGTGTTCGGCGACTCGATCACCACCGACCACATCAGCCCGGCCGGTTCGATCAAGAAGACCAGCCCGGCCGGCCAGTACCTGATCGACCACGGCGTCGATCCGCTGGACTTCAACGGCTACGGCGCCCGTCGCGGCAACCACCAGGTGATGATGCGCGGCACGTTCGCCAACATCCGCATCCGCAACAAGATCACCCCGGACATCGAAGGCGGCGTGACCAAGCACTTCCCCTCGGGCGAAGTGATGTCGATCTACGACGCGGCCATGAAGTACCAGGAAGAAGGCCGTCCGGCCGTGGTCTTCGGCGGCAAGGAATACGGCACCGGCTCGTCGCGTGACTGGGCCGCCAAGGGCACAAAGCTCCTGGGCGTCCGCGCGGTGATCTGCGAAAGCTTCGAGCGCATCCACCGCTCGAACCTGGTCGGCATGGGCGTGCTGCCCCTGCAGTTCATCCAGGAAGGCTGGCAGAAGCTGGAACTGACGGGCGAGGAGATTGTCTCGATCCGCGGCCTGCAGGACCTGGCCCCGCGCAAGCAGCTGATCGTCGAGCTCTACCGCCCGACCGACGGCCGCATCGCCCGCTTCCCGGTCCGCTGCCGCATCGACACCCCGACCGAGCTTGAATACTTCAAGAACGGCGGCGTGCTGAACTACGTGCTGCGCAACCTGGCCAAGGCCGACTAAGCGTCCGCACGGACCGCTCTTCGGAGCGTCGAAAAGACGAAGCCGGGTCCGGAAGGGCCCGGCTTTTTCTTTGGCTGGTCGGCCGTGCGTCCTTCGAGGCGCGCTCAGGCCCGCTTGCTGTGGTCCTCATCCCGAGGTGCGAGGCGTAGCCGAGCCTCGAAGGACGCACGGCGCCCAACCGCTGGTTTCAGGCCACGGTTCGCGTTGAAAGGCCAAAGAAGCCTCCCTTCACGGCCTCGTGAACGGCCATCCGCCGCGATCTTGGCCTAAATGCCCCGCACATGCGTCAGGCCCTGCTCTTCCTCGCCCTCACCGCCCTCTCGGGATTTTCCGCCGCGCCCGCGTTCGCAGCGAAACCGCCGGTGGTGGTCGAGCTGTTCACCGCTCAAGGTTGCTCGTCGTGCGGCAAGGCCAACCAGGTCGTCGCCGACATGGCTGACGACAAGGGCGTCCTGGCCCTGACCTATTCGGTCGACTACTGGGACTACCTGGGCTGGACCGACACCTTCGCCAAGCCGGCCTTCGCGGCCCGCCAGCGCGCCTACGCCACCAAGTTCTCGCTGCGCGACGTGCCGACGCCGCAGGTGGTGGTGGCCGGCCGCCAGCAGGCCTCGGGCGCCAAGGCCGAGGCGGTCGAGACCCTGGTCAAGGACGCCGCCAAGGCCGCGTCCAACCCGCCGGACATGGAATTCCTGGGCGACGGCCGTCGCGTCGCGGTCGGCTCGGGCCCCGCGCCGCGCGGCGGCGGCGAGGTCTGGCTGGTGCGCTACGATCCGCGCGAGCAGGACATCGCCGTCAAGCGCGGCGACAACCGGGGCCAGACCCTGGTCCACCGCAACGTCGTGCGCGAACTGGTCCGGCTGGGCCCCTGGTCGGGCCGGCCCAAGCTGTACCGCCTGCCGGCGGCCGGCGACGACGCGCTGAAGACCGTGATCATCGTCCAGGGCGCCAAGGGCGGCCGGGTGATCGGCGTGCTGCAGGAAGCGGCGGAGAAGTAACCCCCGAGACCTCCCCAGGGAGGACCCCAAAAAGAAAAGCCGCGCGGGGAGGGGACACCGCACGGCTTCTTAGGGGAGGGGAATGTCTAGTCCGTCGGCCGACCGGAGCCCGGATCAGGGGGCTGGGGGGCAATCAGGGTCCGGACCCGAGGCGTCCGATCGACCGACCCTGACCTTTTCGCCCGGCAAGTCGGCGCTGGAAGGGCGCGATCAAGGTCGTTTCGCGGCGGTTCGTGTCGGACGTGTGTCGAAGCGCCAGCACGACGCACACGCGAAGACCCCGCGTGGAGAGGGGCGCCACGCGGGGTCTCGAGCGATATCTTGGGATAGTCTGTCGGCCGACCGGCCCACGATCGAGGGGGCTGGGGGGGCTGTTCAGGATCCTGAACCGCAGGATGTCCGATCAGCCGACACCCTCAAGATCATGGGGCAAGCGGGCGCGGACGGGTCGAAATTAAGGTCATTTCGTGTCCGGTCACGTCGAGCCGGAAATTATCAAGCGTCACTGTAGCGCGCCGGCAACGCTCCGAGGACCCCGCATGGCGACGCTCGCCTAGGGGCCTGATTTGGGTTTAGGCTTCGTCCGATGGCCCTGGATTCCCGACCTGTCGCTGGTGTCGTTTTCTTCGAGCGTCGCGAGATCGACCAGCTCCTGCGGCTGTATGGCCGGATGGTCGCGGCGGGCGAATGGCGCGACTACGGCATGGCCGGCCA
The DNA here is from genome assembly GCF_037402475.1 of Caulobacter sp. CCG-8. Classification (NCBI taxonomy): domain Bacteria; kingdom Pseudomonadati; phylum Pseudomonadota; class Alphaproteobacteria; order Caulobacterales; family Caulobacteraceae; genus Caulobacter; species Caulobacter sp. CCG-8. Next base: position 131,163 of record NZ_JBBEUD010000006.1, on the reverse strand, counting down.
AAGCGACCACGCGGTGTTCTCGGTGTTCCGCCACGCGGCCGAGGCGCCGCTCTACCGCATCGAGAAACGCCCGGCCCTGGCCCGCAAGCAGGGCGAGTGGGCGGTGATCGGCCAGGGCGGCCTGACCCTCAAGCGCGGCCACGACCTGGCCCAGGTGCTGCGCATGTTCGACAAGGGCCGGTTCAAGGTCGTCGACTGATCCGCCGCGCGTGAGCGGATCAAGGCTGATCCGGCGTTTCCATGGGACCGGGCCCAAGCCGGGCCCGACAGGGAGCGCCGCATGATCGCCGAACCCCTTTCCGTGGCCCATCTGCTGGCGCGCACCTGGTGGCTGGTCTTGGCGCGCGGCGTGGCGGCGATCCTGTTCGGCGCCCTGGCCCTGCTGTGGCCGCATCTGACCCTGCTGATCCTGGTGATCCTCTACGCGGTCTACGCCCTCGGCGACGGGGTGTTCGCCCTGGCCGAGGCGGTGCGCGGCGGCGGCTGGATCCCGCGCTGGTGGCTGGTGATGCTCGGGATCGCTAACCTCGTCGCGGGCGCCGCCGCCCTGCTGTGGCCGCACCTGACCGCCGTCCTGCTGATCATCCTGATCGGCGCCTCGGCCGTGGCGCGCGGCCTGCTGGAGATCATCGGCGCGATCCACCTGCGCAAGGTCATCGACAACGAATGGTCGCTGATCGGATCGGGCGCGATCTCGGTGCTGTTCGGCGTGGGGGTGATCCTGGCGCCGCGGGCCGGCGCCGTGGCCCTGGCCTGGCTGATCGGCCTGTGGGCCATCGCCCTGGGCGTGCTGATCGTGATCCTGGCCTTCCGCCTGAAGCGGCTGCGCCACCGGCTCTAGGCAAGAAAAAAGCCCCGGCGGTTTCCCGCCGGGGCCGGTCGTCGGTCCTGGGCCCGCGATTATCGGCGGCTGCCGAAGATGCTGAGCAGGAATTGGAACAGGTTGATGAAGTTCAGATAGAGCCGCAGCGCGCCGTAGTTGGTGGCCACGGCCATCGACTGGCGGTCGCCGCCCAGCTGGTAGTAGGTCATCTTCAGGTTCTGGGTGTCGTAGGCGATCAGGCCCGCGAAGACGAACACGCCGACGATGCTGATGATGAAGCTCAGGCCCGGCAGCTGCAGGAACACCTGGGCCAGCGAGGCCAGGACCAGGCCGATCAGGCCGATCAGCAGGAAGCTGCCGAAGCCGGTCAGGTCCTTCTTGGTGGTGTAGCCGAACAGGCTGAGGCCGCCGAAGGCGATGGCGGTGACCAGGAACGTCGTGAACACCGACTGGACCTGATAGACCAGCAGCCACAGGCCCAGGCCCGCGCCGATCGAGGCCACCAGCGCCCAGTAGAGCGCGCCGGACGAGCGGGCGGTCGGATTGCGCATGGCGAAGATCGACACCAGGATCATGGCCAGCGGCGCGAACCGCAGCACCATGCCCAGCACCGTGAAGCCGGCCAGGCGGCCGTCCGGGGTCAGGACGTACAGCAGGTTGGCCACCGGCGCGTAGGCGGTGGTCAGGAAGGCCAGGGCGGCGGACAGCAGAAGACCCAACGCCACCTTGTTGTAGACGCCGAGCATGAAACTACGCAGGCCGGCGTCAACCGACATGTCGGCGCGATCCGCGGGGATCGAGCGCGCGTAGCCGCGGTTGAAGTCGCTCATCGGGGTAAAGCCCTTCGCAAAAAGCATCGCGCCCGTGCTTGGACGCTCCCCGAATATCGGGGCCGCGCCAGGATCATGCAAGATGTTGCGCTTTCTGCGGCGGGCGACAGCCTCTATTCAGGTCCCGCGCATCTATCGATGGGGATCACATGGATTACGTGGAACTCGGCCGGACCGGCATCCAGGTCTCGCGCTGCTGCCTGGGCACCATGACCTGGGGCTCGCAGAACAGCGAGGCGGAGGCCCATGAACAGATGGACTACGCCCTGGGCCAGGGCGTGACCTTCTGGGACACCGCCGAGATGTATTCCAGCCCGCCCAATCCCGAGACCCAGGGCAACACCGAGCGCTACATCGGCTCGTGGCTGAAGAAGACCGGCAAGCGCGGCGAGATCGTCCTGGCCTCCAAGGTGGCCGGCCGGGGCGCGGCGTTCGGCGGACTGTCGTGGATGCGCCCCGACGGCGGCCCCACCCGCCAGACCAAGGCCCAGATCGACTACGCGGTCGAGCAATCGCTCAAGCGCCTGCAGACCGACTATCTGGACCTCTACCAGCTGCACTGGCCCGACCGGCCGGTGCGGGTGTTCGGCGGCCAGACCTTCAAGGACTACGAACAGGACTTCGAGGCGTTCGGCGACATCCTCGAGGCGCTGGACGCCCACGTGAAGAAGGGGACGATCCGGTCGATCGGCGTCTCCAACGAGTTCCCCTGGGGCGTGATGCGCTTCCTGGCCGAGGCCGAAACCAAGGGCCTGCCGCGCATCGCCTCGATCCAGAACGCCTATCACCTGGCCAACCGCACCTTCGAGTACGGCCTGGCCGAGATCGCCATGCGCGAACAGGTGGGCCTGCTGGCCTATTCGCCCCTGGCCCAGGGCCAGCTGACCGGCAAGTACCTGGACGGCAAGCTGCCCGAGGGCTCGCGCAAGGCGCTCTACAACCGCATGCAGCGCTACGAGGGCCCTGGCGCCGAGCCGGCGATCCGCGGCTATGTCGACCTGGCCGCCCATTTCGGCCTCGACCCGGCCCAGCTGGCGCTGAAGTTCTGCGACACCCGCGAGTTCGTGACCGCCACCATCATCGGCGCCACCTCGATGGACCAGCTGAAGACCGACATCGCCGCCTTCGACCTGACCTGGACCGAGGAGATGGAGAAGGCGGTCAACGCGTTGCACGCCCTGCAGCCGAACCCCTGTCCGTAGGGCGGCCTAGGGGGTGTCTTCCGTCTTCTTGCCGGTCAGCCAGTCCCACGGGAACATGACGACGACCGTCGTGGAGGCCGTCGCCAGACCGTCGGCGGTCTTGAAGGGCGCCTTGAGCAAGCCCATGGCGTCGCGCATCGCCTTCTCGGTGGCCGGCGTGTAGTCGTCTCCGCCGAACTGGCAGCCGTCCAGCAGGCCTTCGGTGGTGACGGTGCATTGGGCGAAGGTCGTGCCCTCGGATCGCTGGGCGGCCGCCACCAGACGTTTGTTCTGCTTCGCCGTCGGCTTCTGGAGCCACATGAAGAAGTGGCCCTGGCACATGCCCGTCCCATCGGGACAAGGAATGACCGGCGCCTTCGGCGTGTCGGCCGCCTCGACGGACGGCGCCACGACCGCCGGCTGGGTCCCGATGCGCGTCAGGACCATGGCCATGTCGCCGATTCCCGGCTGCTCCGGCGGGGCCAGGAAGACGATCGGGATGGTGATCGTGCCGCCGCCCACCGGCTCGCCGTTGACCGTCTTGGGCTTCATCTGGAAGATTCCGCCCAGCGACACCGCCGCCTCGCCGAAGCCGTAGCCCTTGGGGCTCTCGTTCTTGGCCTTGCAGTCGACCAGGGCGCCCTCGGCGGTGATCTCGCAGGCGATCGTCGCCCGCCCCGAGACGTTCTCCGCCTTGGCCTTGGCGGGATAGAAGCGCTCCATGTCGTCGCCGGTCGGCTTCACCGCCCAATCGGGACGCGTGATGATCTTGGCCGGCGCTGCATTGGCCGCGGCCGCGCCGAGACCCAAGGCCGACGCGAAAAACACCGCGCCCCACGACAGTCGTTTCATGTTCATGCCCCCAAACCCCTGGGATCGGAGCTAGCAGCGCCGGGGCGGTCCCGCAACCGTCGGACGCGGTCGCCGCCCGCCCTTGTCCACCGAGGGCCGTCCGCTAAGTTCGCCCCATGATCCGCCTGTTCACCGCCATCGCCATCCCGCGTGACCTCGCCGAAGACCTGGTCCCGCGCCAGTACGGCATCGACGGCGCCCACTGGCGGCCGGTCGAGGCCTTTCACATCACCCTGCGCTTCGTCGGCGACGTGCCCGAGCCCGACGCGGCCGACCTGACCGAGGAACTGGCCAAGATCCAGGTCCCGGCCTTCGACCTGCGGATGGCCGGGGCCGGCCATTTCGGCGAGGGCGACGACATCCACGCCGTCTGGGCCGGGGTCGAGGACAGTCCGGAACTGGCCCGCCTGCAGCACGCCAACGAGGCCGCCGCCCGCCGCGTGGGCTTGAAGCCCGAGACCCGCGCCTACCGCCCGCACGTCACCCTGGCCTATCTGAAGCGCCCGCCGGTCCCCGAGGTCGCCGCCTGGATCCAGGGCCACAACCTGCTGCGCTCGCCGGCGTTCCGGGTGGACCGCTTCGGCCTCTATTCCAGCTGGCAGACCAAGCACGGCTCGGTCTATCGCCTGGAGGCCGAGTTCCCGATGAGCTGAAGCCCGGGCCCAGGCGGAGCTTAAACGTCCAAGAACAGCGTTCGGCCTTGCGGTTTGATCGGGCGGCGCGCCAGATCAAGGCGACGCTCGCCGCAACCGGAGATACGCATGTCGCTCTACCTGTTCGCCCTGCTGATCGGGGTGGTGGCCGGCCTTCGGGCCCTGACCGCTCCCGCCGCCGCCGCCTGGGGCGCGCATCTGGGCCTGATACCGCTTCAAGGCACGCCTTTGGCGTGGTTGGGGGGCTCCATCGCCACCTGGGTGTTCACCGCCCTGGCCGTGCTGGAGCTGGTCGCTGACCAGCTGCCCAAGACCCCCAGCCGCAAGGTCCCGGTGCAGTTCGGCACGCGCATCGCCAGCGGAGCCTTCTGCGGCGCCGCCATCGGGATGCTGGGCGGGGCCTGGATCGGCGGCGCGATCGCCGGAGCCATCGGGGCGGTGATCGGCACCCTGGGCGGGGCCGACGTCCGCGCCCGCCTGGCCAAGGCCTTCGGCAAGGACCTGCCCGCCGCCCTGATCGAGGACGTGGTCGCCGTCGGCGGCGCGGCCCTGATCGTCCTGGCCACCAAGTAGGATCACGTCATGGCCTCCGACACCGCCCAGGGGTTCGACGCCATCATCATCGGCGCCGGCCAGGCCGGACCGTCCCTGGCCGGGCGGCTGACCGACGCCGGCTGGACCGTCGCCCTGGTCGAGCGCAAGGACGTCGGCGGCACCTGCGTCAACACCGGCTGCATGCCGACCAAGACCCTGGTGGCCAGCGCCTACGCCGCCCACCTGGCCCGGCGATCGGCCGAGTACGGGGTGACGCTGGGCGGCGGCGAGGTCGGCGTCGACATGAAGCGCATCCACGACCGCGCCCGGACCGTCACCCTCAACGCTCGGGGCAATCTGGAAAAGTGGCTGGGCGGCATGAAGGGCTGCACGGTCTTCCGGGGCCACGCCCGCTTCGAAGGCCCCGACACCGTCCGCGTGGGCGACGAGCTGCTGACCGCGCCGAAGATCTTCCTCAATGTCGGCGGCCGGGCCAACGCTCCGCCCATGCCTGGCCTGGACGACATCAGCTACCTGACCAATGTCGGGATGATGGAGGTCGAGGCCCTGCCGAAACACCTGGTGATCGTCGGCGGCAGCTATATCGGCCTGGAGTTCGCCCAGATGTACCGGCGCTTCGGCGCCGATGTGACGGTGGTCGAGATGGGCCCGCGCCTGATCGGCCGCGAGGACCCGGAGATTTCCGACGCCGTGCGCGAGATCCTCGAGGCCGAGGGCGTGAACATGCGCCTGAAGTCGGAGTGCATCAGCTTCGCGCCCTGTCCCGAGGGCGTCTGCGTCCATGTCACTTGCGAGGAGGGCGCGCCGCAGGTCATCGGCTCGCACGTTCTGCTGGCCATCGGCCGCAAGCCCAACACCGACGACCTCGGCCTGGAGAAGGCCGGGGTCGAGCTGGACAAGCGCGGCTACGTGGTGGTCGACGACCAGCTGAAGACGACCAATCCCGGCGTCTGGGCCATGGGCGACTGCAACGGCAAGGGCGCCTTCACCCACACCGCCTACAACGACTTCGAGATCATCGCCGCCAACCTGCTGGACAAGGATCCGAGGAAGGTGACCGACCGCATCACCTGCTACGGCCTGTTCATCGACCCGCCCCTGGGTCGGGTGGGCCTGACCGAGGCCGAGGCCCGCGCCACGGGCCGGCCGCTGCTGGTGGGCCAACGCCCGATGACCCGGGTCGGCCGGGCGGTCGAGAAGGGCGAGACGCTAGGGTTCATGAAGGTGGTGGTCGACGCCGAGACCAAGCAGGTCCTCGGCGCGGCGATCCTGGGCCTGAACGGCGACGAGGCGATCCACGGCATGGTCGACCTGATGTACGCCAAGGCCCCCTACACGGTGATCCAGCGCGCGGTGCACATCCACCCGACCGTGTCGGAGCTGATCCCGACGATGCTGGGGGAACTGAAGCCGCTGGTCTGAGTCTTCCGCGCCTGCCGAAACGGTTTCAGGCTGTTTCGCGCGCGGCTTCAGCGACCAGCGGCGATGGATCGTCCATCAAGCGTCGGCGAATTTCGGCGGGCGTATTGGGATTGCGGGCGATGCGCGCGCGGACGCCTTCATCCCGATCACGCGACAGTCGGTCGAACAGCGGCCCGTCGAGCTTGCGTTTCGTGGCCACCGCGAACCGCACGTCATGATCCGCGTCCTCGGCCAACACACGCAGGATTTCCAGCGGAACGGTTTTGTTGTGCGCCACCCACGGCTTCATTCCAGGGTAACGGGCGATCACCTCCAGCCAGATCGCCGTGCCCGCCGGCTCGTGAGCGGCGCGGTGATAGTCGGCCGGCTCCTGACTGGTCCTCAGGCGGACAAACTCCTCGGCCGAGGCGATCACGCGACCGCGTGATCCTTCAGCACGCCCAGCGGGACCACCGCCAGCATCTCCTCGTGCGTCGCCTCCAGCACCACCTGCGGGGCGACGCCGGCGTCGAGGGCTTCCTTCCAGCGGCCGGCGCACAGGCACCAGCGGTCGCCGGGGACCAGGCCCCGGAAGGCGTATTCCGGGCGCGGGGTCGACAGGTCGTTGCCTGTGGCCGCCGAGAAGGCCAGGAACTCCTCGGTCATCACCGCGCACACCGTGTGCAGGCCAAGGTCGTGCGGCCCGGTCTCGCAGCAGCCGTTGCGGTAGAAGCCCGTCACCGGGTTCAGCGAGCAGGGCTGGAGCTCCTGGCCCAGCACGTTCTTGGCGTTGTCGTCGTAGCGCGTGGTCATGGCGCGAGCTTAACCCCGTTCTGGGGAATCTGGACACCGTTCCGCTGTTAAGACGTGTGACGACTTCCGGCGGCGGCGTTCAGATGCTTAAGAGGGAGGAACGAGACTAAGGGAGCCTCATGTCCGATCTCGCCCGGCCGCGCCGCAGCGCCCTCTACATGCCCGCCTCCAACGCCAAGGCGGTGGAGAAGGCGCGCACGCTGGACGCCGACGTGATCATCCTGGACCTGGAGGACGCCGTCGCCCCGGACATGAAGGACGCCGCCCGCGAAGCCGCCGTCGCCGCGGTCAAGGCCGGCGGCTTCGGCCCGCGCGAGATCGTCGTCCGCACCAACGGCCTGGACACCCCGTGGGGCGAGGCCGACCTGAAGGCCGTCGCCGAGGCCGGGCCGGACGCGGTGCTGGTCCCCAAGGTCAACGACGCGGCCGACGTCTACGCCTACCAGGCCGCCCTGCACGCAGCCCCGGCCCACACCCGGCTCTGGACCATGATCGAGACCTGCAAGGCCGCCTTCCACCTGTGGGAGATCGCCGCGGCGTCCAAGACCACCCGCCTGACCGGCTGGGTGATGGGGGTCAACGACCTGGCCAAGGAGATGCGGGCCCGCCAGACGCCGGGCCGCGAGGCCTTCCTGCCGATCCTGTCGCTGTCGGTGGCCGCCGCCCGGGCCCACGGCCTGACCGTCCTGGACGGGGTGCACAACGACATCGAGGACCTTCCCGCCCTGGAGGCGGTCTGCGGCCAGGCGGTGGATTTCGGTTTCGACGGCAAGACGCTGATCCACCCCAAGCACCTGGAGATCTGCAACCGGGTCTTCTCGCCCACCGCCGACGAGATCGCCTGGAGCCGGGCGGTGATCGCCGCCTTCGCCGCGCCCGAGAACGCCGGCAAGGGCGCCCTGCGCGTCGAGGGCCGGATGGCCGAGCGCCTGCACCTGGTCCAGGCCGAACGGCTGGTGGCGGTGGCCGCCGCCATCGCCGAACGCTCGGCCGCCTAGACCGGAAGCCTGATGCGCGCGCTCCTGATCTCCCTGCTGGCCTTCTCCGCCGCTCCCGTCCTGGCTCAGGAGGCGCCGGTCACGACCGCGCCGGTCCAGGCCGCGCCTGTCCAAGCCGCGCCCGCCGATCCGAACGCCACGCCGCTCGTGCCCGCCCCGCCGGCCGCCGACGCGCCGGTCTCGGCCGACCAGGCCGTCGATCCCCTGGCCGACCTGATCGCCCAGAGCGGTCCCCAGACCACCGACGAGGAGGACGCCGCGCCCCAGGCGCCGGCCCCGCCGCACAAGCCGACCATCCTGCCGATCCCCGGGCGCGATCCCGACGAGATCGATCCCAACCACGCCATTCCGCAGGGCGGCTACGTGCCGATGGCCGAGGCCTACGACCTGCGGGTCAAGGGCTCGATCCTGGCCGCCCAGGGCCTGCAGGGTCCGCTGGACGGCGGCTGGTCGATCGAGGGGCCGGACGGCGCGGCCCTCTACCGGCTGCAGCTGGTCGACAAGGTCGGCGGCTATGACGGGCTGGAAGGCGCCTGGCGCGACGTGCGCCGGCCCGGGACGGTGGGCTCCACCGGCCTGATCGACTTCGTCGACCGCTCGTACGGCGGCTTCCTGGCCCGGTTCTCGCCGCGCCCGGGCCAGTTGGCCACCCTGGACCTGACGCCGCGCGGCGACGGGTCGTGGAGCGGCAAGCTCAACGAGAACGGGGCCGAGACCCTGGTCACCGCCCATCGCGTGGCCCAGGCCACCCTGCCGCCCGGCTACGTCCCCACCGGCCGGGGCCCGGTGATCTGGGGCGCCCCGCGTCCCGCCGCGCCCCGCGTCGCGGCCGAAGCGCCGGCCAAAACCGCCGCCTGTCCGACCAAGGGCAAGAAGGGCAAGGCCCTGAAGGCGGCCAAGGCCAAGTGCGCGGCCGCCGCCAAGAAGGCCGGCAAGGGCAAGGCGACCACCGCCAAAGGCAAGAAGGGCGCGAAGGGCAAGGCCGTCACCTCGAAGGGTAAGGGCTCGGCCAAGGGCAAGGCGACCTCGAAGAGCTCGACCAAGAAGAAGAAGCGCTAGGCTGGGCGCAGGCCGCGCAAGGCCATCGCGACCATCGCCCGCAGATCCTCGCGGTCGGCGTTGCCGCGCGCGGCGATCTTCAGGCCCGACCGCACGGTCAGCAGGAAGGCCGCGGCCTGGTCGGGATCGATATCGGCCGCCACCTCGCCCGCCGCGACGCCCGCCCGGAGGCGCCGCGCCAAGGCCGCGCGCAGGGCCTGGCCGCTGGCGTCGTTGATGGCGTTGATGTCCGGATCGGCGCGGCCGAACTCGGCCACCGAGCCGACGCCCAGGCAGCCCTTCTGCGGATCGGCCCCCGGACGGGCGAAGGCCAGCAGCGACGCCTCCATCGCTTCCAGGCACGGCAGGTCGGCGTCCAGCGGCGCGACGATCTCGGCCAGGCTCTCGGCGTTGTGGCGCTTCAGCGCCTCCAGGAACAGGCGGCGCTTGTCGCCGAACGCGCCGTACAGGCTCTGGCGGGCGATACCCATCTGCTCCAGCAGGGTCGCGGTCGACGAGCCCTCGTAGCCGTGGCTGGAGAACACCTTGATCGCCGAGGCCAGCGCCTCGTCGCGATCGAATTCCATCGGTCTGGCCATGCGCCTTCCTAGCATATTTGACCGATCTGTCCAGAATGTTCTTGACTGAACGATCCATAATGCCCTAAGGCCGCCTCGTTACGGACCGATCAGTCAAGAAAGAGACATCCGATGGAACGAGAACAACAGGGCAAGGTCGCCCTCGTGCTAGGCGGCTCGCGCGGCATCGGCGCGGCGATCGTCGAGCGCCTGGCGACCGACGGAGCCCAGGTGGCTTTCACCTACGCCAGCTCGCCGGAGAACGCCGAGACCCTGCGGGCGGCGATCGAGGCCAAGGGCGGGACGGCTCTGGCGGTCCGGGCCGACAGCGCCGACGCCGACCAGATCAAGGCGGCCGTCGACCAGACCCTGGCCCGCTTCGGTCGGCTGGACATCCTGGTGGTCAACGCCGGGATCCTGCAGCGCGGCAGGATCGACGAGGTCCGATTGGAGGACTTCGACCGCATGGTGGCGATCAACATCCGCGGGGTGTTCGCCGCCCTGCACCACGCCGCGCCGCACCTTTCCGACGGCGGCCGGATCGTCACCATCGGCAGCAACGTCGCGGTCCGCATCGGGTTTTCGGGCAGCAGCACCTACGCCATGACCAAGGCGGCCGTGGCGGCCCTGGTCAAGGGCGCGGCCATCGACCTGGCCCCGCGCGCCATCACGGTCAACAACATCCAGCCCGGCCCCACCCTGACCGACATGACCTCGGACTATGTCGAGATGGTCCGGCCGCTGATCCCGCTGGCGCGGATGGGCGAGCCCCGCGAGATCGCCGGGCTGGTCGCCTATCTGGTCCGCGAGGAGGCCGGATTCGTCACCGGCGCCAGTCTGACCGCCGACGGCGGGCTGTCGCTCTGATCGAAGAGCCCGTCCGCGAAGCTCCGCCTTCCTCCGTCATCCCGGCGCCCGGGATGACGGAGGCGATGTGCGTTGGCTCTACAGGCCCAGCGCTTCCCGCGCCGCCGCCAGGGCCCGTGTCATCACAGCAGCCTCGTAGGCTTGGGCGGGCGAATGCCCCCACACCGGCCCCGGCCAGGCGGGATCGCCGACCCGGCGGCCCAGGACGTGGACGTGCAGCTGGGGCGTGACGTTGCCCAGGGCGCCGACGTTCAGCTTGTCGACCGCCAGGCCCAGCACCTCGCCCACGGCGCGGACCGCCGCCCCGGCCAGCACGGTCTCCTCGATCAGCCGCGCGCGGGCCGCGACCGACAGGTCCTCCAGTTCGCGCGCGCCGCCTAGGCGCGGGATCAGCACCACCCACGGATAGCGGGCGTCCAGCTGCAGGCGGGCGTGGCACAGGGGCAGGTCGCCCAGCTCGGCGGCGGTGGCGACGAAAGCCGGATCGAGGACGAACTCAGCCATGGCGCTTCGGGACCGCCGCCCAATGGTCGAGGTCCAGGATCACGCCCGGCGCATAGGCCCCGGCCTCGTCCTTGTCCGGGAAGTCGCCGCACGGACGATCCACGGTCGCCACCAGCCGCAGGCGCAGGGCGCCGACGCCGGGACCCAGGTCGGCCTTGTCCAGCACCTGCGACCAGGCGAACACCGTGCCGCCCGCGAAATAGGGGCTGACGTGCCGCCCGCCGTTGATGGCCAGGATCAGTCCGGCGTTCTGCAGGCCGTTGAACGACAGGGCCTTGGCGGTGGAGATCACCACCCCGCCATAGACCAGCCGCCGGCCGGAAGGGTCCTTGGCCCGTTCGAACTGGTTGAAGTGGACTTTGGCGGTGTTCTGCCACAGCCGCGTGGCCATCTGGGCCTCGGCCTCTTCGACGGCCATGCCGTCGACATGGTCGATCTTCTCGCCAATTTCGTAGTCCTCGAAGGCGTGCGGGGCGCCGGCGTGGGCGAAGTCGTAGCGCTTGAAGTCCAGCCCCGGGGGCGGCGCCAGATCGGCGGCGGCCACGGCGGCGGCCAGGTCCGGGACCGACTGCCCCTCGACCACCGCGGCGGGGTCGCGCTTCCTCACCATCACCCAGCGTACATAGCTGAGCACCGCCACCCCGCGCTGGTTGGTCCCGGTGGTGCGCACATAGACCACGCCGGTCTTGCCGTTGGAGTTCTCCTTCAGCCCGATCACCTCGGACCTCGCCGACAGGGTGTCGCCCGGATGCACCGGGGCCAGGAACCGGCCCTCGGCGTAGCCGAGGTTGGCCACGGCGTTCAGGCTGATGTCGGGGACGGTCTTGCCGAACACCACGTGGAAGGCGACCAGCGGGTCGACCGGAGCGGTCTCCAGCCCGCAGTCGCGCGCGAAGACGTCGGACGAGAACAGCGGGAAACGCGGCCCGTACAGCGCCGTATACAGCGCCACGTCGCCGGCCGTGACCGTGCGCGGGGTGGCGTGGACGATCACCTGGCCGAGCCTGAAATCCTCGAAAAACCGTCCCGGATCGGTCTTGCTCACGGCCAAGCCTCCTTATCGTTGTTCATGCCGTTTTGCCGCACCGCAGCGAAAGGGGAAAGAGGGCTTCAAAGAGGGCTTGAGGCCGAGCCTTTGCGGGCGTAGACCCCGCCGCGACATTTCTTGTCCAACAAGCCTGATGGAGACCCCATGGCTCGCGCGAAGATCGCCCTTATCGGCGCCGGCATGATCGGCGGCACCCTGGCCCACATCGCCGCTCGTGAAGAGCTGGGCGACGTGATCCTGTTCGACATCGCCGAGGGCACGCCCCAGGGCAAGGCGCTCGACATCGCCGAAGCCTCGGCCGTGTTCGGCAAGGACGTGGCCCTGAAGGGCGCCAACGAGTACGCCGACATCGCCGGCGCCGACGTCTGCATCGTCACCGCCGGCGTGCCGCGCAAGCCGGGCATGAGCCGCGACGACCTGCTGGGCATCAACCTGAAGGTCATGAAGGCCGTCGGCGAAGGCATCAAGGCCCACGCCCCGAACGCCTTCGTCATCTGCATCACCAACCCGCTGGACGCGATGGTCTGGGCCCTGCAGCAGTTCTCGGGCCTGCCGAAGGAAAAGGTCATCGGCATGGCCGGCGTCCTGGACTCGGCCCGCTTCGCCTACTTCCTGTCCGAAGCCACCGGCGTGTCTGTGGAAGACATCCATGCCTGGACCCTGGGCGGCCACGGCGACGACATGGTGCCGATGGTCCGTCACTCGACGGTCGGCGGCCTGCCGCTGCCCGAGCTGGTCAAGCAAGGCTGGCTGACCCAGGAGAAGCTGGACGCCATCGTCGAGCGCACCCGCAAGGGCGGCGGCGAGATCGTCGCCCTGCTCAAGACCGGCTCGGCCTTCTACGCCCCGGCTGAATCGGCCATCGCCATGGCCACCAGCTACCTGAAGGACAAGAAGCGCGTCCTGCCCTGCGCCACCTACCTGACCGGCCAATACGGCCTGAAGGACCTGTACGTGGGCGTGCCGGTGGTCATCGGCGCCGGCGGCGCCGAGAAGATCGTCGAGTTCGAAACCAACGACGCCGAGAAGGCGATGTTCGCCGCCTCGGTCGCTTCGGTCCAGGGCCTGATGGAAGCCTGCAAGGGCATCGACAGCTCGCTGAAGTAGGCTTTCCAAGCCTTCGAGATACGGAAAGGGCGGCTCCGACGGGGCCGCCCTTTTTCGTGCAACGGGCCGCGAACCCGAACGACCCAGGATTGTCTTCCCTGTCGAAGCCGTACAGTTTCGCCGCTTCGGGGGATTCCATGGCGCGCAGCACCATCTTCATCGTCGCGGCGGTCGCCGCGCTCGCGTCGGGCCAGACTCATGCCGATCCTCAAGCCAACTGGCCCATGGGGTCGGACTGGCTGCACAAGCCGACCGGCCGGGATATGGCCAAATACTATCCGGAGAACGCCGCGCGCGACTCCGTCGTCGGCCGCGGGATCATCGATTGCGACGTGACGGCCAAGGGTTTGCTGGACCACTGCCGCGTGGTCGACGAATTCCCGACCGGCTACGCATTCGGGGAAGCCGCCCTGAAGCTGGGCCGCATTTTCCGCGTCGATCCGAAGACGGTCGATGTCACCGATCCGACCCGCAACCGGGCCATCGTGCCGATCATCTTCGCCGACCAGAACAGGCGGCCGCCGTCCAGCAGTTTCCTCGCCGGCAGCAACGCCATGGTGCTGACCCTCGGCGTCGCGCCGAAGACCCGCAACGCCGTCCCGTGCCCGACCGCTGAAAAGCCGGACCAGTTCTGTGCGTTGCACGCACTGGAGTGGAAGCAGCAGCCCTGGCTGGCCCTGACCCTGCCGGCCCTGGACGGCGTCGACATGACGGCCGGCGTCAGCCTGCTCCAGTGCCGGGTCTCGGCCGAAAGGCGGCTGACCCAATGCGTCGCGAGCGGCGATCCGACGCCCGCCGCGCAAAAGGCGATGCTGGCCGTGGCCGACATGATGGTGGCGCCGGAAAAGGCGCTCGACGGCGCGCCGGTGGGCGACGGCCCGGTGGTGATCCCCTTCGAGTGGTCGAAGATCACCCCGCTGGCCCGGGCCTTGAAGCGACCCTAGTGGGCCGCCGAGGTCTCGCCGCCTTCCTGCGAGATCTCCTCCAGCGTCCGGCCCACCTGCTTGGCGCCGTAGTCCTTGGCCACGTCGCCCAGCGACAGGATGCCGGCCAGGTTCCCGGCCTCGTTGAGCACGACCAGGCGGCGGATCTGGTGGTTGGCCATCTTGGCGGTGGCGTCGGCCAGGACGTCGTCCTCCTTGACGCTCTGGACCTCGCCCTCGCTCATCGCCTCGGAGATGGGGCTGTCGAAACTGCGGCCCTCGGCGACCACGCGCAGGACGATGTCGCGGTCGGTGACCAGGCCGACGACCTTGCCGCCTTCGACGATCGGCACGGCGCCGGTTTCGACGTGGGCCATCACCTGGGCGACCTTGCGCACGCTGTCGGTGGGGGCGGCGGTGCTGACCTGGCTGGTCATGGCGTCGCTGACTTTCATGGGAAGGCTCCTGAGGGGAGTGAATTGAACCCCTGAGAAACCCCGACGCGGCGGGCCCGTTCCGTCCGGTCCCGCTTTGCCGCTTCCGCGACGCAGGCTAGACCGGCCCGGCCTCATCCCCCGGAGCTTCCATGTCGATCACCATCCACCAGGCCAGCGTTCCCGTCTTCGTCCAGGGGCTGAAGGGCCTCAAGGGCGTGCTGGCCAAGGCCGCCGCCCACGTCGAGACCCGCAAGCTGGACCCCGACGCCCTGCTCAAGGCGCGGCTCTTCCCCGACATGTTCCCGCTGCTGCGCCAGGTGCAGATCGCCACCGACTTCGCCAAGGGCTGCGCCGCGCGCCTGGCTGGCCAGGAGGTTCCCGCCTGGGACGACGTCGAGACCGGCTTCGGCGACCTGATCGCCCGGGTCGATCGCGCGATCGCCTATGTCGAGGGCCTGGACCCGGCGGCGTTCGACGGCGCCGAGGATCGCGACATCACCCTGACGCGGCGCGGCGAGACCAGCGTGGTCAAGGGCCTGGCCTATCTGCAGACCCAGGCCCAGCCGAACTTCTTCTTCCACCTGACCACCGCCTACGCGATCCTGCGCAAGAACGGCGTCGAAGTCGGCAAGAAGGACTATCTCGGCACGGCCTGAGGACGCGGTTCCGGCGACGATCAAGGCCGTCGCCGGAACGCCCACACCAAGGTCGCCAAGGCGGTGAACACGCCCGCGACCGCCGACAGGATGATCGGCAACTGACTCAAAAGCTCCTTGTCCATGACCAAGCGTCCAACTGACCCGCCAACAGCGGCGGGTTACGCGCCAGGATGACTCCCGCCCACGACGAGTCCGGACGTATGTTCTCTTTTTGTTCTATTCCGAGACCTGTTAGCCGACGTCGACGCCGCGGCGGTCTTCCCGCATCTGGAGAAGGACGCAAAGCGCGAACAGCAGGACCAGCACCGGGGCCACATGGCTCGCGTGACGGTACAGCAGGGCGTTCAGGTGCGTGAAATAGAAGGTCGTGCCCTTAAGGGGCAGACCGTAGAGGCGGCCGGTAGCCGGATCGGCATGGCCCACCGCCGCCGTGAACTGCAGGACGGCCGGGATCATGAAGGCCACGAGGCCCAGGCTCCCGAAGATCGACGCCAGTATCCTCGCCAAGTTCGTCACCCTCCGACGCGACCTCAAACCACAGGCAAACCCGATCATCGTAAATACGCCTTAACCCTCTTGCGGCAAAACAGGGGAGTCTACGAGTGCAAGGTGACTTCTGATGGCGCGAGCGGCGCGGCGATCGAGCGTTGAACTGGTCTGGGACGCGGTGCGGTACGGCTGGGCCCAGCCGTGGTCGGCGCGGTTCCGGGGCGGGGTGATCTGCGTGGTCGGCGCGGGCCTCCTGCTGTCGGTCGCCACCTACAACGCCGCCGATCCCAGCCTGAACGCCGCCACCGGCCAGCCGGCCACCAACGCCCTGGGCGGAGCCGGCGCGGCCCTGGCCGACGTGGTCATGCAGTCGATGGGCCTGGCCGGCTGGATGGCCGCGGCCCTGATGCTGGTGTTCGGCATGTCGCGCGTCACCCAGCCCGACCCGGCCGCCCACCGCCGCGACCTGCGGGTCCGCGCCGCCGTCGGCGGCCTGGGGCTGCTGGCCCTGGCCGGCCTGCTGGCCGCGCCGCCCAAGCCGGTCGCCTGGCCGCTGGCCAAGGGTCTGGGCGGGTTCTGGGGCGACGGCGTGCTGAACCTGCTGGCCGGCCTACTGGGTTTCGCCCGCCTGCCCGGCGCCCACCTGATCGCCGCCCTGCTGCTGGCGATCGGCGCGGCCGTGGCCCTGGGCTACGCCATCGGCGTGCGCCGCATCGATCCCGAGGCGATCGGCGACATGGTCCACGGCCTGATGCAGCCGCGCGAGCGCGCGCCCGCGCCGCAGCCCGTCGCCGCCCCCGAACCCGCCGCCCGTCCGCGCGCGCCGCGCAAGGCTCCGGCCCCGGTGATCGAGGTCGAACCCCAGGCGGCCGCCGCCGCCGTGGCGCCGCGCAAGGCCGCCAAGGCCGCCCCGCCGCCGGTGGAGGACGACGACGACTTCGAGCCCAGCTTCGAGCCGCGGCCCCTGGCCATCGCCCAGCCCAAGACGCCCGCCAAGTCCAACAACCGCGAGCAGCGCGAACAGCAGAAGGCCTTCGACTTCGAGGCCGAGGGCTTCCAGCTGCCCGAGCTGGCCATGCTGGCCAAGCCCAAGCCGCGCTCGGCCGAGTTCGACGAGGAGGCCCTGCGCCAGAACGCCCGCCTGCTGGAAAGCGTGCTGGCCGAGTTCGGCGTGCGCGGCCAGATCGACCAGATCCGCCCCGGCCCCGTCGTGACCATGTACGAGCTGGTGCCGGCCGCCGGCACCAAGACCGCCCGCGTCGTGGCCCTGGCCGACGACATCGCCCGCTCGATGAGCGTGATCTCGTGCCGCGTGGCCGTGGCCCAGGGCCGCAACGCCATCGGCATCGAGATGCCCAACCAGCGCCGCGAGACCGTCTATCTGCGCGACCTGCTCAGCAGCGCCGACTACGAGCGCGCCAGCCACAACCTGCCCATGGCCCTGGGCGAGACCATCGGCGGCGACACCTACATCGCCGACCTGGCCAAGATGCCCCACCTGCTGATCGCCGGCACCACCGGTTCCGGCAAGTCGGTCGGCGTCAACGCCATGATCCTGTCGATCCTGTACAAGCTGCCGCCCGAGAAGTGCCGCTTCATCATGATCGACCCGAAGATGCTGGAACTCAGCGTCTATGACGGCATCCCGCACCTGCTGGCCCCGGTCGTGACCGATCCGAAGAAGGCCGTGGTGGCGCTGAAGTGGACCGTCCGCGAGATGGAGGACCGCTATCGCCGCATGTCCAAGATCGGCGTGCGCAACATCGGCGGCTTCAACGAGAAGGCCAACGAGGCCCTGGAGAAGGGCGAGCACTTCGAGCGGACCGTCCAGACCGGCTTCGACGACGCCGGCCGCCCGATCTACGAGACCGAGAAGATCCGCCCCGAGCCCATGCCCTATCTGGTGGTGGTCATCGACGAGGTGGCCGACCTGATGATGGTGGCCGGCAAGGACATCGAAGGCGCCGTCCAGCGCCTGGCCCAGATGGCCCGCGCCGCCGGCATCCACCTGATCATGGCCACCCAGCGCCCGTCGGTCGACGTCATCACCGGCACCATCAAGGCCAACTTCCCGACCCGGATCAGCTTCCAGGTCACCAGCAAGATCGACGCCCGCACCATCCTGGGCGAGCAGGGCGCCGAGCAGCTGCTGGGCCAGGGCGACATGCTCTACATGGCCGGCGGCGGCCGCATCACCCGCCTGCACGGCCCGTTCGTCAGCGACGGCGAGGTCGAGGCCGTGGCCAAGTTCCTGCGCGACCAGGGCATCCCCAACTATCTCGACGAAGTCACCGCCGGCGGCGACGAGGAGCAGGAAGAGGCCATCGAGGGCGCCTTCGCGGGCGAGGGCGGGGCCAACGACCTCTACGACCACGCCGTGGCCGTGGTCACCCGCGACCGCAAGGCCTCGACCAGCTACATCCAGCGCCGCCTGCAGATCGGCTACAACCGCGCCGCCTCGCTGATGGAGCGGATGGAGAAGGAGGGCGTGGTCGGCCCCGCCAACCACGCCGGCAAGCGCGAGATCCTGGCGCCGCCCCCGCCGCCGATGTAGGGGCGGCCCGGCGCGGCCGGATCGTTTATGGCTCCGCTTGCGTTGTAGGCGCGTGACGGCCGAGGTCGTCGCGTCCGATCATCGCCCACGGAGCCTCGCCCATGACCCGACCGCGCACGCCGTTCCTCGCCCTGACCCTGGTGATCGCCGTGGCGGGCCTGAGCGCCTGCGACAGGGAAGCCGGGCGCAAGCAGGAAACCGTCGGCAAGGTCGAATCCGGCCTCGGGACGGTCGTCGGCGACAAGGACCTGAAGGCGCAGGGCAAGGAAGACAAGGTCGCCGGCAACGTGAAGCAGGGCGACCTGAAGGGCGCGGTCAAGGACGCCAAGAAGTAGGACCGTCCCACCGCCTGAAACCTCGGCCGTCCGACGGCGTTTCTTTCGCCTCCAACCTCCCGAACCTGAACGGCGCTTCATCGGAGCGCCGGAAAATGGTCGCGCGAGAGCCTTTCGCTCGTCGCACGCTCAGGGCAAAGGTTGACGTCTAGGAGATCGCATGACCAACACGACCCGCCGCCTGATCCTCGCCACCGGCCTCGCCCTGGCCGCCGCGCCCGCGTTCGCCGCCCAGACGGCGGCCGCCAAGCTCTCGGCCGAGGACCAGGCGCTGGTCGACAAGGCCACGGCCTATATCCAGACCCTCGGCTCGGCCAAGGGGCGCTTCATCCAGACCGACGCGCGCGGGACCCAGACCCAGGGGACCTTCTACCTGCAGCGTCCCGGCAAGGCCCGCTTCGCCTATGACGGCCCCAACGGCCTGCTGGTGGTCAGCAACGGCAGCAGCGTCAACATCTCCGACCCCCGGCTGAAGACCTTCGAGAGCTATCCGCTCAGCCGCACGCCCCTGGTGCTGCTGCTGGCCCGCGAGGTGCGGCTGGACCGCGGCGTGACCATCACCGGCGTGCGCAAGCTGGCGGACGGTTTCAGCATCCAGGCGGTGGACGCCAAGAAGGAAACCCGCGGCCGCATCGAGCTGAACTTCAGCAGCGGCCCTGACCTCGTCGGCTGGACCGTCACCGACGCCAAGGGCGCGGAGACCCGCGTGCGTCTGGTGGACTTCGAAAAGACGTCCGGCCTGGATCCGAAACTGTTCGTCCTGAATGACCCCCGTCGTCGCGTCGGCAAGCCCTAGTTGTATTTTGGCCGTTCGACGCGGCCGAAATGCGACAATTTCACAACATGCAAGATGTTAACGCGATTGTTCTTGACTTAGATTCTCGCCGTGGCAGATTTAACACGCATGGCGAAGAGCGCCCGACCCGCCCTTCGCAACCGTGCCGGACCTATCCCCTCCCGGCGGCGGCATGAGAGACCCGACTTTCGCCCAGACACTTCGTGTCTGGGCGTTTTTCGTTTTGGTTCGGCGCCCAGATGCTCCGGCCTCTGGGCGTTTTTCGTTGTCGCCGGCCGTTTCGAAGCTCTAGAGGAACGGCATGCGCCTCCGTATCGCCACCTGGAACGTCAATTCCGTCCGCCTGCGCGCCGAGCAGGCCGCCCGCTTCGTCGACGAGCAGGCCCCCGACGTGCTCTGCATGCAGGAGATCAAGTGCCAGGAGGGGGAATTCCCGCGCGAGGCCTTCGTCGCCATGGGCCTGCCGCACATCAAGATCATGGGCCAGAAGGGCTGGCACGGCGTGGCCATCGCCTCGCGCCTGCCCTTCGAGGACGTGCCGACGCTGATGAACTGCCGCGAGGGTCATGCCCGGTGCGTCGCGGTCAAGGTGGCCGGGGTCGACATCCAGAACTTCTACATCCCGGCCGGCGGCGACACGCCCGATCGCGTCGGCAATCCGAAGTTCGACCACAAGCTCGACTTCTATGAGACCCTGACCGCGGCCCTGAAGAAGCGTGACCCCAAGGCGCCGCTGATCGTCACCGGCGACCTGAACATCGCGCCCGGCGAGAACGACGTCTGGAGTCACCGCCAGATGCTGAAGGTCGTCAGCCACACGCCGGCCGAGCTCGAGGCCTTCGACGCGATGATCAAGTCGATGGACCTGCTGGATTTGCCGCGCCTGGCTGTGCCCGAGCCGGAAAAGCTGTTCAGCTGGTGGAGCTACCGCGCCGCCGATTTTCGCAAGTCCAACCGCGGCCTGCGCCTGGATCACATCCTGGCCAGCCCCGGCCTGCGCGACGCGGCGATCGTCGACGGCAAGGTGTCGTCGAAGGTCCACGACACGGTGCGCGAATGGGAACGTCCCAGCGACCACGCCCCGGTGACCGCGGATTTGCGGGTTTAGGGCCACCGCTCTTCCGGCTGTCATCTCGGAAGCCCCGCAGGGGCTGTCCGGGATGACAACTATTGGGGGAGGCGCTTAGCTCGCGGACACATCTCGCGCCGCCACCAGCCTGCGCACATTGTCGGCGTCCTCGGCCGTCGCCGGGTTGTAGACCACCAGGCCCAGGTCCGGCCGGCCGTCGACGGCGAAGGCGGAATATTCGAAGGCGATCGGGCCCAGCACCGGATGGCGCAGGCGTTTGACCCCTTCGCCGTAGTGCCGCACGTCGTTCTCGCGCCACAGCCGGGCGAACTCCGGACTCGTCCGGCTCAGGTCCTCGACCAGGGCCTGGACCTCGGCGCCGGCCCCCGCCCGCGCCGCGTCGGCCCGGAAGGCGGCGACCACGAACCGCGCCACGCTGTCCCAATCGAACTGGGCCTCGCGCACGCGCGGATCGCCGAAGATCAGCCGCAGGATGTTGCGCTGTTCCGGGGGCAGGGCGCCGTAGTCGGTCAGCACCGCCGCGGCGGCCTTGTTCCAGGCCACCACGTCCCAGGTGGCGGTGCGGATCAGGGCGGGGCTGGCCTCCAGGGCGTCCAGCACCCGCTGCAAGCGCGGCGTCACCCCCTCGGACTTGGCGTAGCGCACCTCCGGCGGACGCCCCAGGCCCAACAGGAACAGGTGCTCGCGCTCGACATCGGTCAGCAGCAGGGCGCGGGCGATGCGGTCCAGCACGTCGGCCGAGGGCGCGCCGCCGCGTCCCTGTTCCAGCCAGGTGTACCAGGTGGCGCTGATGTCGGCCCGCTGGGCGACCTCCTCGCGCCGCAGGCCCGGCGTGCGCCGCCGCCCCGTCGGCAGGCCGAAGTCGGCGGGATTCAGCCTGGCCCGGCGCCCCTTCAGATAGGTCGCCAGGGAGTCCCGAGGCGCGGGCGTCTCGATCCTGTTAGTCATTATACCCTGATAATCTCTCGTCTTTTACCGGCATAGCATACGCGCCAAATGACCTCCGTCGAACATCGGAGAGTTCCCATGCGTGTTTTCGTCACCGGCGCCACCGGCTTCGTCGGCTCCGCCGTCGTCCAGGACCTGATCGCCGCCGGCCACCAGGTTCTGGGCCTGACCCGGTCCGAGGCCGGTGCCCGGCAGCTCGAGGCGGCCGGAGCCCAGGTCCACCAGGGCTCCCTCGAGGACCCGGACAGCCTGGCGCGCGGCGCCGCGGCGGCCGACGGGGTGATCCACACCGCCTTCAACCACGACTTCTCGCGGTTCGTGGAGAACTGCGAACAGGACCGCCGGGCCATCGAGACGATCGGCGCGGCCCTGGAGGGCACGGAGCGGCCGCTGCTGGTCACCTCAGGGACCCTGCTGCTGGCCGACGGCCGCCTGGCGACCGAGGACGACCGGATGCCCGTCGGGCCGGGCCATCCCCGCCAGTCCGAGCCGGCGGCCGCGGCCCTGGCGGCGCGTGGGATCAAGGCCTCGGTCGTGCGGCTACCGCCGTCGGTGCACGGGGCGATCGACCACGGCTTCGTGCCGCATCTGATCGGCCTGGCCCGGCAGAAGGGGGCCGCGGCCTATATCGGCGAGGGCCTCAACCGCTGGCCGGCCGTGCACCGCTTCGACGCCGCCCCGGTCTACCGGCTGGCGCTGGAGCGCGGCGAGGGCGGGGCGCGCTACCACGCGATCGGCGAGGAGGGCGCGCCGTTCAAGGCCATCGCCGCCGCGATCGGCGCGGGGCTGGGCGTGCCCGTCGTCAGCGTGTCGCCGGACGAGGCCGCCGACTGGTTCGGCTGGTTCGCCCGCTTCGCCGCCGCCGACGCCCCGACCTCCAGCGCCTGGACCCGGGAGGTGCTGGGCTGGACGCCGAACCAGCCGGACCTGCTGACCGATATGCAGCAGGCGGGGTATTTCGCGGGGTGAAGAGGGCGTCTCGCACCCTCTCCCAGAGGGAGAGGGAGGGACCCGCGCCGCAGGCGTGGGAGGGTGAGGGGTTTCACCCTGTCGGGTTTGGCTGCCGCCGCACTGCCGGCGCTCCGTCGGACGTCGTAACCCCTCACCCTGCCCTCTCCCTCTGGGAGAGGGTTCCGAGTGGGCGACTTATGCTCGGTGGATTGCGACTGAAGTTCAGCGTTTTCAACACCCTGAACTTTCTCGACCTGATTTGGTCCTCACTCTTCCAAGCAGCCTTATCCTTTACCCACCTCGACGCAGGGAAAGGGCGCATGGCCAGCGACCGATGCGGCGGCGGGGGGCGATCGAGCGGGACTGGGCTGGAGGGGGTTACTCCAGCGTGTCCGGGGACTTCCATCGTTGGGGAGCCCGCCCGCCGTCGGCGTCGAACGGGGACAAAGCGCGTGTTCGCCCTTAGGCCCGCGCCCCCGGCGGCCGGGAAAGCTGGAAACAGCCGCCCCGGGTCCGGCTAAGCCTCAACAGGGCTGCCCACCGGACGCTGGCGGATAACGCATCGCGCGGAGCGACTGGCTTCGTCGAAACGGTACAACACACAGAACTCCGGACGTCGTCCGGCGCTCCGCGTCCCTTTCCATCAGCTCACAGCCATTTGGCGTGGGATCACACTCCCTTGCCCCCACCTGGCGGCTTCGCCGCCTGTCCGCCCCCGTAGGGGGCGGAGCCGCCTGCGCGAGGCTCTTCCCCCTCCCGGGGACGACCGCGAAGCGGTCCGTAGGGGGCAAGGGGTCGCCGCCGCTAGTCCTCGAAGACCAGCACATGCTTGCCGCCCTCAGGCCGGAACGTCGCCCCTTCAAGCGCCTGGCGATGATCCTCGAGCGTCCAGCGGCCGGCGATGCGGACCTCGATCTCGGGATCGGCCAGCTCGGCCAGGACGCTGGCCAGATAGTCGGCGTCCCCCGGGGCCGGCGGATCGAAGAAGTAGCGGTAGACGTAGGAGCGGATTTCCTGCAGGTCCATCAACACCTTGAGCGCGCCGGCCTGGAAAGGCCGCAGATCGTAGGCGCCGACCACGACCGCCCGGCCCTTGAAGCCCAGGGCCTCAAGGAGTTGGGTCAGGACCTCGCCGCCCACGGCGTCGACGACGCCGCTCAGGCCCTGGCCGCCCGTCGCCGCGCGCACCGCCTCGGCCAGCGGGATCTCCAGGTCGGCGAGGGCGATCACGGCCTCGGCGCCCAGGGCCGTCAGGTCGCGGCCCTCGATCCGCCGACGCACGATCGCCAGCACCCGCACGCCCCGACGCCGGGCCATCTGGATGACCAGGCCCGAGACCAGCGAATGGCCCGCCGTGACCGCCAGCCATTGTCCCGGCCCGACCTCGCTGGCCGTCAGGACGTCGCGGGCGGTGATCGCGGGCATCAGCTGGGCGGCGCGCTCGACCGGATAGTCGTCGGGCAGGGGGATCAGGGACCGTGCGTCGATCGCCGCGAACTCGGCCCAGACGCGGCCGGCGCTGAACGCCACCAGCATCCCCGGCGCCAGGTCGGCGCGGCCGCCGGTCTCGACCACCCGGCCCACGCCGTGGTTGCCGACCACCTGGCCGGGCAGGACCGGCCGCTTGGCCTCGGGATATTGGCCCTGGGTGAAGAAGAAGTCGCCGGGGTGGATCCCGGCGGCGACTATCCGCACCAGGGCCTCGCCCGGACCGGGACGGGGCGCGGGGACCTCCCGCAGTTCGACCACGTCGAGAGGCGGACCGAGACGATCCTGGACCAGCGCTTTCATCGGACTTGCTCCTGTCGGACCCGCCATCTCGCGGGGTGGCCGTCAGATGCGGGCGACCGCCGATCGGGACAATCGACCCGGATGGAGCGCTGTTTTCCAGATGAGCAACAATGGCGCCTTGCGTCGCTGACCGACGATCCCGATCTGCGGACCGGGCTTCGAGGGAACGGCGATGCTGGGATTCGACGACGCGGCGATCTTCCTGAAGGTGGCGCGGGAAGGCAGCTTCATCGCCGCCGCCCGGGCCCTGGGCCTGCCGACCAGCTCGGTCAGCCGCCGGGTCGCCGCCCTGGAGGCGCGGCTCAAGGTCCAGCTGCTGCGGCGGACCACCCGGGCGGTGGGCCTGACCGACGACGGCCGGGCCTTCGTCGACCGCTGCGCGGCCGCCATCGACGAGATCGAGGCCGCCGCCAAGGGTTTCGACACCAGCGAGGCGCGGCTCACGGGACGGCTGACCGTCACCGCCCCGCACCATGTCTGCAACGAGGAATTCGCGCCCAACCTGCTGGCCTTCGCCGCCGGCCATCCGGATCTGGTCATGGACCTGCGGTTGACCAACGGCGCGCCCGACCTGATCGAGGAGGGGATCGACGTGGCCTTCCAGCTGGCCCCGCTGCCCGAAGGTCGCCACGTGGCGCGCAAGCTGTGGTCGTCGCCCTACATGATCTGCGCCAGCCGCGACTTCGTCGACCGCCATCCCGAAACCCGGCGGCTGGACCATCCCCGGCGGCTCTGCCCGCTGCCGGCGATCCTCACCCCGCCGATCCGCAACTGGCGGTTCGTCCATGCGGGCGGCGAGACCTACGCCATGGCCCCGCGCACCCTGGGGGCGTCGGTGGACGATCTGTCGATGGGCGCCCTGGCCGCGCGCCAAGGCCTGGGGGTCGCCTATCTGCCCAGGGGCCTGGCCGGCCGCTTCCCGGACCTGGTCGAGCTGACGTTCGGGGATTGGCGCGTCGAGGACCGCGAGCTCTACGCCCTCTATCCGGCCACCCGGCAGCTGTCGCCCAAGGTCCGCGCGGTCATCGACCACGCCCTGTCGACCCGCGCCGCGCATCAGTCCAGGCCGGCGGCCTAGCCCTCGGCGGCCACGACGCCCACGCCGAACTGGATCCAGACGGCCTTGTCCTTGAGGTTCTTCTTCACGAAGGCGGCGTGGATCTCGCGCTCTTCCTCGGTCGAGCGCGGGGCCAGCGGCCGGGCCCGGGCGCCGTACGAACCGGCGCGGGCGACCGAGACGGCGTTGACGGCGACCGCGTGGGTCAGCTCCAGCGCCCGTTCCTTGCCGCCCTGCAGCTCGAGATAGACCTCGGCCAGCAGGTGGGCGTCGATCAGGGCCCCGTGCTTGTCGCGGCTGTCGAGGCTGATCTTGAACCGCTTACACAGCGCGTCGAGCGAGTTGTACATGCCCGGGAAGCGCTTCTTGGCCATGGCCAGGGTGTCGACCCAGCTGCTTTCGTGGATCGGCGCCCGACCACACTTCTCCAGCTCGAAATTGACGAAGCTGCGGTCGAAGGCGGCGTTGTGGGCGATGACCGGGGCGTCGCCGACGAACTCGAGGAACCGGTCGGCGATCTCCTCGAACTTCGGCTTGCCCTTCAGGAAGGCGCTGGACAGGCCGTGCACCTTCTCGGCCTCGGCCGGCATGTCGCGCAGCGGGTCGCAATATTCGTGGAACGACCGCCCGGTGGGCATGTAGTCGACCACCTCGATGCAGCCGATTTCGACCAGCCGGTCGCCGGTCTTGGGGTCGAAGCCGGTGGTTTCGGTATCGAGGATGATTTCCCGCGCCATCGGATTTCAATGGCCCTGTTCGCGGCCGCCTTCAAGCGGAGCGGCGGCGCGCAGGCGAGTCAGGATGTCGCGGACCTGTTGACGGGCGTGGTCCAGGCCCCGGCCGGTGTCGATCACGAAGTCGGCGCGGGCCCGCTTCTCGGCGTCGGGCGTCTGGCGGGCCAGGATAGCCTCGAACTTGGCGAGGTCCATGCCCGGCCGGGCCAGCACTCGCTGGCGCTGGACGTCGGCGGGGGCCGAGACCACCACCACCTTGTCGACCTTCTTCTCGCCGCCGGTCTCGAACAGCAGGGGGATGTCCAGCACGACGACGTCGGCGCCCTGGGCCTGGGCGTCCTCGAAGAAGCCGATCCGGTGGGCGCCGACCAGCGGGTGGACGATGGATTCCAGCACCGCCAGGGCCTCGGAGTTCCCCATCACCGCGGCGCTGAGCCTGGCGCGGTCGATGGCCCCGTCGACCACCACGCCCGGGAACGCCGCCTCGACCGGCCCGACCGCCGCGCCGCCGCTGGCGTAGAGGGCGTGGACGGCCGCATCGGAATCGTAGACCGGCACGCCGGCCTCGACGAACATCTGCGACGTCGTCGACTTGCCCATGCCGATCGAACCGGTCAGGCCCAGGACGATCATTTCGCCGCGTCCCCCAGGTGGGCCAGGGCCAGGGCGCGCACGTCGACCTGGGCCGGCGGCGCGACGCCGAAGAAGGCCTCGAAGCTGGGGACGGCCTGGCGCAGCAGCATCTCCAGCCCGTCCACCGTGCGGCGGCCGGCGGCCTCGGCGCGGCGCAGGAACTCGGTGCGGAGGGGCTTGTAGACCATGTCGACCACGACCGCGTTCTTCGGCGTCAGCGCCAGGTCCGCCGCCGGGCCCGCGCCGCCGCCCAGGCCCAGGGAGGTGGCGTTGATCACCAGGCCGGCCTGGGCGAGCAGGGCGTCCAGCTCGGTCTCCGAGGCGGCCTCGACCACGCCGCCGATGGAGGTGGCGATCGCCTCGGCCCGGGCGAAGGTGCGGTTGACGATGCTGACCCGGGGCGCGCCGGCCAGGGCCAGGGCGGCTGCCGCGCCCCGCGCCGCGCCGCCGGCGCCCAGGATCACCACCGGCGAGACGGCGATGTCGAAGCCCGGCGCCTGGACGGCGATGGCGCCGATCAGGCCCGGACCGTCGGTGTTGTCGGCGGTGATCGTGCCGTCGGCTTCGAAGATCAGCAGGTTGGCCGCGCCGGCCAGCTTGGCCAAGTCGCTGCAACGGTCAGCGCAGGCCAGGGCCTGCTCCTTGAACGGTATGGTGACGTTCAGCCCCCGGATCGCCCCGCCGCGCAGGCCCTCGGCGAAGGTCTCGAAATTGTCCTCACCCGGTCCGAACGGGACATATGCGGCGTTCAACCCGGCTGCGGCGATCCAGGCGTTGTGGATCACCGGGCTCATCGAGTGGCGGATCGGCTGGCCACAGACGCCGGCGACGATGGCCGAACCCGTCACGCTCATGCCTCGAGAGCTCCATGCAAGCGAAGGAAATCAAGCAGGCCGGTGATCGGCAGGCCCAGGATGGTGAAATAGTCGCCGTCGATGCGGTCGAACAGCTGCACGCCCTCACCCTCGAGGAAGTAGCAGCCGACCGACGACAGGATGTCGGGAGCGTTGCGCGCCAGATAGCCGTCCAGCCAGGCGTCGCTGAAGGGCCGCACCGACAGCTTCGCGGTCTCGACCACGCGCCAGATCGGGCGGCCGTCGCGGGCCACGACCACGGCTGAGTGCAGCTTGTGGACCTTGCCGCGCAAGCGGAGCAGCTGGTCGCGGGCGGCCTCGACCGTATCGACCTTGTCGAACAGCACGCCGTCCAGGTCGAGCGTCTGGTCCGAGCCGATCACCAGGCCGGCGCGCTTGGTCGAGACCTTGAACGCCTTCAGTTCGGCCAGGGCGTCGGCCACTTCGCGCGGCGAGGCGCCCTCGGCCAGCAGCCCGGCCTTGGCGGCGTCCTCGTCGACGCCGGACCGGACGGCCTCGAAGGCGACGCCGGCGTTGCGCAGGATCGTCTGTCGGGCCGAGCTGGTGGACGCCAGGGTTACGGGGGTGCGGGACGATGACGTCATCCCAGGACCTCGACCTGGCCGCGGCCGCCCGACAGCAGGTTGATGATCGCCGCCGCGGTCTCCTCGACCGACCGGCGGGTCACGTCGATGATCGGCCAGCCCTGGCGCTCGAACAGCCGGCGGGCGGCGATGATCTCCTGCCGCACGGCGTCGGTGTCGATATAGTCGCTCTCGCGGTTCTCCTTCAGCGACAGCAGGCGGTTGCGGCGGATCTGGATCAGCCGCTCGGGCGTGGTCATCAGGCCGACGATCAGGGTGTTCTTCAGGGTGAACAGCTCGTCGGGCGGCGGCCGGCCCGGGACCAGCGGCACGTTGGCGGCGCGTACGCCGCGGTGGGCCAGATAGATGCAGGTGGGCGTCTTGGACGTGCGCGACACGCCGACCAGGATCACATCGGCCTGGGTCAGGTCCTGACCGCCCTGGCCGTCGTCGTGGGCGATGGCGTAGTCCAGGGCCTCGATCCGGTCGAAATAGTCGTTGTTGAGCGCGTGCTGAGCGCCGACCCGGGTCGAGATCCGCGCGCCCAGATAGCGCGACATGGCGCTGACCACCGGGTCGAGGGCGGCGATGCACGGCATCTCCAGCCGTCGGCAGCCTTCCTCCAGCGCGGCCCGCAGGCCCGGGTCGATGATCGTGTGCATGACCACGCCCGGCGCGCCGGCGATCTCCTCCAACGCCCGGTCGAGTTGGCGCGTGGAACGCACCAGGGCGTAGATGTGTTCAATCGGCAGGATGTCGGTGAAACGCGCGCAGACCGCCCGGGCCATGGCGTTCAGGGTCTCGCCCGTGGAGTCCGACACCAGGTGGATATGGAAGTAGGTCGCGAACCTTGGCGCGGCTCTTTCACCCTCAGGGGCGCCCGCTTCCTGTGGATCATCTGTTAAGGGTTGCTTAACCACTGGCTTGGCCCTTGGGGATGAGCGGGGGTGAATCCGGGACAGTCACGGCGCGTCGAACTGACCCTGTGTTAAACGGTCACATTGATGCCGGACAATCCCCAGTCTCGGATGAGCTCCACAGCCGGTGCGTTTCCGATTCCCCCAGAGCGGGGATGAGCGGACGCTCATGGTTACGGCGCTGTTCACCATCTTAACGTTTCATTAGGAATTACGAAGACCTAGCGGACTATCCCCATAGTTCACAGGCGCGAGCCCACATGTGGGTCACGTTGGGATGGTTTTCGGATCGGCAGGGGGCATGGTGCGCCGCACGCGGGTTTTCCCCGTTTGGCACTTACCCACCATCTCCTACAATCTTCCTTAAAATCTTCTTAAAGAGAGAAGGGAGAAGGGAAGAAGGCCTCCGGGGAGATACGGGCTTGAGCCCACGGGCCTGAGGGGATTTAAGGCCTGCATGACCTCGCTTCCCAAGCCCAAGCTCCTTTCCGTCCTGGATGGCCAGAAGGCCGAACGTCCGCCCGTGTGGTTCATGCGGCAGGCGGGACGCTATCTGCCGGAGTACCGGGCCGTTCGCGCCACCGAGCCGACCTTCATCGATTTCTGCCTGAACCCGGAGAAGGCCGCCGAGGTCACCCTGCAGCCCCTGCGGCGGTTCCCGTTCGACGCGGCCATCGTCTTCGCCGACATCCTGCTGATCCCCCAGGCCCTGGGCCAGAAGGTGTGGTTCGAGGCGGGCGAGGGGCCCAAGCTGGGCGAGCTGCCGTCCATCGAGTCGATGCGCGACCTGACGGGCCAGGCCGGCCAGGCCTTGGGCGCGGTCGGCGAGACGCTGAGCCGTGTCCGGTCGGCCATGGATCCCGAGCGGACCCTGATCGGTTTCGCCGGCGCGCCCTGGACCGTGGCGACCTACATGATCGAAGGCGGCTCCAGCGACCGTTCCGGGGCCCGGACCTTCGCCTATCAGCACGCCGACAAGCTGGACGCCCTGATCCAGGTGCTGGTCGACGCGACCATCGACTACCTGGCCATGCAGGCGGCTTCGGGCGCCCAGGTGCTGAAGCTGTTCGAGAGCTGGGCCGAGGGCCTCTCCGAGCCCTTGTTCGAGCGCCTGGTGACCAAGCCGCACGTCGCCATCATCGAAGGCCTCCGGGCCCGGGGCGTGACCACGCCGGTGATCGGTTTCCCGCGCGGGGCCGGGACCCTGGTCGAGACCTACGCCAAGGTCGCGCCCGTCCAGGGCGTGGCGCTGGACACCCAGGCCTCCGCGGCCCTGGGCCAGTCGATCCAGAAGACCAAGGCCATCCAGGG
Source organism: Caulobacter sp. CCG-8 (assembly GCF_037402475.1). NCBI lineage: Bacteria > Pseudomonadati > Pseudomonadota > Alphaproteobacteria > Caulobacterales > Caulobacteraceae > Caulobacter > Caulobacter sp. CCG-8. Next base: position 100,852 of record NZ_JBBEUD010000006.1, on the reverse strand, counting down.
GGCGCTCGATCCGCTGCTGCTGAGGGCCGGCGGCGATGCCTTGATCGCGCGGGTCGACCAGCTGCTGGAACAGTGGGGGCAGGGTCCCTACATCTTCAATCTGGGTCACGGCATCCTGCCAGACACGCCGATCGCCCACGTCGAGGCGGTGCTGGCCCGGGTCACCGGGAAATGACCAACGCGATGGGGACGAAACGGAAGATCGCCGTCGTCCTGTTCAACCTGGGCGGACCCGACGGGCCGGACGCGGTGCGGCCGTTCCTGTTCAACCTGTTCCGGGATCCGGCGATCATCGGTCTGCCGGCGCCGCTGCGCTATCCGATCGCCGCCCTGATCGCCGCGACGCGCACGAAGCTGGCCAAGGAGAACTACGCCCTGATGGGTGGCGGCTCGCCCCTGTTGCCGGAAACCGAGAAGCAGGCGAAGGCGCTCGAAGCCGATCTGGCCGAGCGCTTCCCGGACGCCGAGACCCGTTGCTTCATCGCCATGCGCTACTGGAAGCCGCTGACCAACCAGACCGCCAAGGCCGTGAAGGCCTTCGCCCCAGCCGAGGTGGTGCTGCTGCCGCTCTATCCGCAGTATTCGACCACGACGACCGGTTCGTCGCTGAAGGCGTGGAAGCGCGCCTACCGCAAGGGCCCGGGCCGGGTGTCGACGGTCTGCTGCTATCCGACGGACGAGGCTCTGGTTCAGGCGCATGCCGACCTGATCAGGGCCGCCTACGACAAGGCCGGACGTCCCGGTCCGGCGCGCCTGCTGTTTTCCGCTCATGGCCTGCCTGAGAAGGTGATCCTGGCCGGCGATCCCTACCAGAGCCAAGTCGAGGCCACGGCCGCGGCGGTGGCCGCGAAGCTGGGCGAGGGCTGGGACTGGCGGGTCACCTATCAGAGCCGGGTGGGCCCGATGAAGTGGATCGGCCCCTCGACCGAGGACGAGATCCGCGCCGCCAGCAAGCAGGGCCTGGCCCTGGTCGTCACGCCGATCGCCTTCGTCTCGGAGCACATCGAGACCCTGGTCGAGCTGGATCACGAATATCGCCAGGTGGCCTTCGAGAACGGCTGCCCGGTCTATGTCCGCGTGCCGGCCCTGGGCGTCGCGCCCGGGTTCGTTCGCGGCCTGGGCCGCGCCATCCAGGGGGTGCTCGGCGCGCCGCACCGCTTGGTCACCGCCTGCGCCTGGCGCTGCGGCGGCGACCGCACCCAATGTCCGAACAAGCAGGGAGCTTCGGCGTGATGGATTTCCTGGCCGGTCATTTCGACCTGATCCGCGGCCTGCACATCATCTTCGTGATGGCCTGGATCGCCGGCATGCTGATCCTGCCGCGCCTCTTCGTCTATCACATGAAGACCGAGCCCGGTTCGGAGATGGACGCGGTCTTCAAGCTGGCCGAGCTGCGGACCCTGCGGATCATCATCAATCCGGCGATGATCCTGGCCCTGCTGATGGGCCTGCTGCTGGCGATGATCGACACCCAGCGGCTGGGGCCGGACTTCTATCTGAAGCCCTGGGCCCTGACCAAGATCGCGGCCCTGCTGTTCCTGTTCGCCTGGCACGGCTTCGTCTCGAAGGCCCGCCGCCAGTTCGCGGCCGGGACCAACACCCGCTCGGAGAAGTTCTGGCGGATGACCAACGAGCTGCCGTTCCTGGCGGCGATCGTCATCGTGCTGTCGGTGACGACCAAGTTCCTGGGCCACTAGCTCGGCGACCCGGTCAGGCGGCTTTGCTTGACCGGCGGGGCCGCTTGTGGTTCCCATCCAGACAGACAGGTCGCCTGCGGCCTGTTCCCGCCTCTTACGGACCGGCGCTCGTCCTGACGCGCCCCCGGAGCCCAGCTCCGAAGGTCTGTCCCCCGATCGATACGCGCCGTCGTCATGGCGCGACCCGCTCGCCGCCCCTCGCGACGAGTCCGTTTTAGAACCAAGGCCCGGCTCGCGGTTTCGCGGGCCGAGCGACGTTGAGTGTCATCATGACCGACCAGACTGATACCCAAGACAATCCCGAGCTCGAACCCGTCGTCGACACGACGGTCGAGCCGGCCGCCGACACCGCCGCCAACGGCGACGACAACGGCGACGAAGACTCCGAGATCAGCGCCGCGGTGGCCGCCATGGGCCTGACGCGCATGTCGCTGCAGGAACTGAAGGAGAAGTCGCCCGCCGACCTGCTGGCCTTCGCCGAGACCTTCGAGGTCGAGAACGCCAACTCCATGCGCAAGCAGGACATGATGTTCGCGATCCTGAAGACCCTCGCCGAGGAAGGCGTGGAGATCTTCGGCTCGGGCACCATGGAAGTGGTGCAGGACGGCTTCGGCTTCCTGCGCTCGCCGGAAGCCAACTATCTTCCGGGCCCGGACGATATCTACGTGTCGCCCTCGCAGATCCGAAAGTTCGGCCTGCGCACCGGCGACAGCGTCGAGGGCGCCATCCGCTCGCCGCGCGAAGGCGAGCGCTACTTCGCCCTGACCAGCGTCTCGAAGATCAATTTCGAGAGCCCCGAGAACGTGCGCCACAAGGTGCACTTCGACAACCTGACGCCGCTGTATCCCGAAGAGCGGCTGAACATGGAACTGCCCGATCCGACCATCAAGGATCGCTCGGGCCGGGTCATCGACATCGTCGCCCCGCTGGGCAAGGGCCAGCGCTGCCTGATCGTCGCCCCGCCGCGCGTCGGCAAGACGGTGATGCTGCAGAACATCGCCAAGTCGATCGAGACCAACCACCCCGAGTGCTACCTGATCGTCCTGCTGATCGACGAGCGCCCGGAAGAAGTCACCGACATGCAGCGCACGGTGAAGGGCGAGGTCATCGCCTCGACCTTCGACGAGCCGGCGACCCGCCACGTGCAGGTGGCCGAGATGGTCATCGAGAAGGCCAAGCGCCTGGTCGAGCACAAGCGCGACGTCGTCATCCTGCTGGACTCGGTCACCCGTCTGGGCCGCGCCTACAACACCACTGTCCCGTCGTCGGGCAAGGTGCTGACCGGCGGCGTCGACGCCAACGCCCTGCAGCGCCCCAAGCGCTTCTTCGGCGCGGCGCGCAACGTGGAGGAGGGCGGCTCGCTGTCGATCATCGCCACCGCCCTGATCGACACCGGCAGCCGCATGGACGAAGTGATCTTCGAAGAGTTCAAGGGCACCGGTAACTCGGAAATCGTCCTGGACCGCAAGGTGGCCGACAAGCGCATCTTCCCGGCCATCGACGTGCTCAAGTCGGGCACCCGCAAGGAAGAGCTCATCACCCCGCGCGACCAGCTGCAGAAGACCTACGTCCTGCGCCGCATCCTCAACCCGATGGGCGCCTCGGACGCGATCGAGTTCCTGCTGGAGAAGATGCGCCAGTCGAAGACGAACGGCGATTTCTTCCAGAGCATGAACACTTAAGCTTGGTGTTTCACGTGAAACACGAGGGGCGGCCGGTGCGAACCGGCCGCCCTTTTTGTTTGCTTGCTGGGCCTGGGCAGCGACCCCTTGCCCCCTACGGACCGCTTCGCGGTCGTCTTCCCCCGGAGGGGAAGAGCCTCGCGCAGGCGGCTCCGCCCCCTACGGGGGCGGACAGGCGGCGAAGCCGCCAGGTTGGTGAGCCACGGCTTTTCAGCCTCACGCGATCTCTCGCTGAAGGTATGGAAAGGGCTGCGGAGCGCCGGACATCGTCCGGAAGAAGTTAGAGAATACCGTTTCGACGAAGCCCGTTCGCTCCGCGCGGTCGTTATCCGGAAGCGCGACGGCGCTGAGTTCTCTTAGAACCTCGCCGCCTTGAAGCCTCCGACGGACGGGCCAGGTCAACGACACCCGGTCCCGGACCGCGAGCCTGTCACAGCCCGCCTGCTGCTCAACCGGCCCCCATCCAACGCTGTATCCGTGTTCCGAGCCCAGCCGGCACCAGATGGATGGGGTTTGATCCTTTCGGACCGCCGAAGGAGCTTCCCGCTCGATCGCCCCCCGCCGCCGCATCGGTCGCTGGCCATGCGCCCTTTCCCGCGTCGAGGTGGAGCCATTATGCGGCCGCCGGGAAACGGTGCGGGAAATAAAGATTTAGGTCAGCGATATCAGCGGCTTGATCGCCGCAGTGACGGGGACATGCGCTCACGCGTGTCCCCAACCGCCTGGCCCGGCGCGAAACCTGGGGACACGCCGCGAGGGCATGTCCCCGTCAGCGGGCGGCCTACGGGACCAGCAGCGTCGCCCCGGTGGTCCGCCGACCCTCCAGCGCCTCGTGCGCCGCCCGGGCCTCGGCCAGGGGGAAGGTCTGGCCGATCTCGATCTTCACCGCGCCGGACGCCAAGACCGCGAACAGGGCCGCCGCGCTCTCGTCCAGTTCGGTGGTGGTGGCGATGTAATCGAACAGGCGAGGCCGCGTCAGGAACAGCGACTTGGTCCCCAGCTCCAGCGGCGCGATCGCGGGGGCGGCGCCCGAGGCGTTGCCGAAGGTGGCCAGCATGCCCCGCCGGCCCAGGCTCTTGAGGCTGGCCTCGAACGTGTCCTTGCCGACGCCGTCATAGACCACGGCCACGCCCTGGCCGCCTGTGATCTCCGCCACCCGCGCGGCGACATCCTCCTCGCCGTAGAGGATCACGTGATCGGCGCCATGGTCGCGGGCGAGGGCGGCCTTGGCCTGAGAACCGACCGTGGCGATCACGGTCGCGCCCAGGGCCTTGGCCCACTGCACCAGGATAGACCCGACCCCGCCGGCGGCCGCGTGGATCAGTACGGTCTGACCGGGCTCGACCTTGTGGCAGCGCCGGACCAGGAACTCGGCGGTCATGCCCTTGAGCAGGACGGCCGCCGCGGTCTCCAGGCTGACGGCGTCGGGGACCTTCACCGCGCGGTCGGCGGGGACGACCGCCGCCTCGGCATAGGCGCCGAGCGTGCCGTTGTAGGCGACGCGGTCGCCGGCCTTGAACCGGGTGACGCCTTCGCCCGGGGCCTCGACCACGCCGGCGGCCTCCAGGCCCAGCACGACCGGCATCTTCATCGGATAGAGGCCGGAGCGGTGATAGGTGTCGATGAAGTTCAGGCCGACCGCCTGGTGACGGACCAGAATCTGGCCGGGACCGGGCGAGGGGACGGGCAGGTCGACGGCCTCGAGCACTTCTGGGCCGCCGGTGCGGACGGCTTGTATGGCCAGCATGACCGTCAGCCCAGGTTGGACTGGAAGAAGGTCAGACTGCGTCCGCCCGCCTTGGCCGCGTCGGCCGCGTCGTAGTGCGCGCCGCCGACCCGGGCGAAGGCGTGGTCGCGGCCGGGATAGGTGTGGACCTGGATCTGCGGGTGGTCCTTCAGCGCGGCCAGGATCACCTTCTGGGCTTCCTTCGGCACGAACTGGTCCTCCTCGGCGATGTGGATCAGCAGGGGCTTGGCCAGCTTCTCGGCCTCGGCCACGTACTTCTCGATGCCGACGCCATAGTAGGCGACGGCGGCGTCGACGTCGGTGCGGGTGGCGGTCAGGAAGGCCAGGAGGCCGCCCAGGCAGAAGCCCACGGCGCCGACCTTGCCGGTGACGCCCGGCAGCTCGCGGACGGCGGCCACGGTGGCGGCGATGTCGGCGACGCCGTTGTCCACGTCGAACGCGTTGTACAGTTCGAAGGCCCGCTTCCATTCGGCCTCGCTCTGGTCGGTGATGTCGATGCCGGGCTCGATCCGCCAGAACAGGTCGGGGCAGACAGCGACGAAGCCTTGTCCGGCCAGGCCGTCGCAGATGTCGCGCATCACCTGGTTGACGCCGAAGATCTCCTGGATGACGACGACGGCCGGCGCCTCGGCGGCTGAGGGACGGGCCACATAGGCGGAGAAGTCGCCGTCGGGCGTGGTGATCGTGAGGGTCTCGCTCATTGGGGCTCTCCGTATCGTGGCGTCTCGGGGGGATCGCGCGGCGTCGATGGGACTTTCGACCGAAGCGCTCTAACGTGCGCCGATGCGGTCGCGGCATAACAACATCGTGCTTCGACGGCAGGGAACCCCAGATCATGAAGATGACCATTGAGATTGACTGCACGCCGGTGGAGGCCCGCGCCTTCCTGGGCCTGCCCGATGTGAGCGCCTTGAACGACCACCTGGTCAAGGAAATGCAGGATCGGATGACCGCCAACATGGCCATGCTGGCGCCCGAGGAGCTGATGAAGAACTGGATGGCTTTCGGTACCGGAGCCCAGGACCAGTTCCGCAAGCTGATGACCGCGGCGGCCGGCGCGGCGATGACGGGCATGGGCGGCAAGTCGGAATGAACGACACGATCTACGCGCCGGCCACGGGCGCGGGCAGGGCGGCCGTGGCGGTGGTCCGTGTGTCTGGACCGCGCACCGCCGATGCTGTCCGAGCCCTGGCGGAAAGCCTGCCCAAGCCGCGCCGGGCGGCTCTGCGCCAGTTGACCCATCGGGGCGTGGCCCTGGACGACGCCCTGGTGCTCTGGTTCGAGGGACCGGCCAGCTATACCGGCGAGGACGCGGCGGAGTTTCACGTGCACGGCGGCAGGGCGGTGGTCGAGGCCCTGCTCGACGCCCTGTCCGCCGAAGGGCTGCGCTTGGCCGAGCCGGGCGAGTTCACGCGCCGCGCCTTCGAGAACGGCAAGCTGGACCTGTCCCAGGCCGAGGGCGTGGCCGACCTGATCGACGCCGAGACCGAAGCGCAGCGTCGCCAGGCGCTCGGCCAGCTGGGCGGGGCGCTGAGCCAGCGCTACGACGCCTGGCGCGGCCTGCTGGTCCAGGCCCTGGCCATGCTGGAAGCGGCGGTCGACTTCCCGGACGAGGAACTGCCCGAGGACGTGGCGGCCCGCGCGCGTCCCGGCCTGGAGGCGCTGGAGACCGAGATCGGCGCGGCGCTGGCCGATGCTTCACGGGGACGGCGTGTGCGGGACGGCTTCCGCATCGCCCTGGTCGGCGCGCCGAACGCCGGCAAGAGCACCTTGCTCAACGCCTTGGCGGAGCGCGACGCGGCCATCGTCACCTCCACGCCGGGTACGACCCGCGACATCATCGAGGTCCCGCTGACCCTGGGCGGCTACAAGACCCTGCTGGCCGACACGGCAGGACTGCGCGAGACCGAGGACGCCATCGAGGCGGAAGGCGTGCGGCGGGCCCGCGCCTGGGCGGCTGGCGCCGATCTGCGTCTCTGGGTGATCGACGCGGCGATGTTCCACGTGAAACAGGACAACGACCTGGGCGTGCTGCGGTCGGGCGACTGGGCGGTGGTCAACAAGATCGACCTCGTCGATGCCTATCGCCTGGAGGAGCTGCGCGAACTGCTGGCGGTCCAGGGGCTGCGGGTGATCGAGCTGGCGGCCCGCAAGCCCGGCGGGGCGGAGGCGGCTAGGGCGGCTTTGACGACCCACGTGGTCGACGCCCTGTCTGGGGCCGAGTTCCCGGCCGCCACCCGCATCCGGCACGCCGAGAGCCTGACCGAGGCTCGCGGCTATCTGCAGCGCGCGCTGTCGGATGTCGGGCTGGAGGTGGAACTCGCTGCCGAGGACGTTCGGCTGGCGGCGCGGGCGCTGTCGCGTATCACCGGCCGGATCGATCCCGAGGATGTGCTCGACCGAGTGTTTTCAAGCTTCTGCATCGGGAAGTGATGTTTCACGTGAAACATCGCCTTGAACTATCCACAGGGTGATCACAGATGTCTCCGGCGTGTTTCACGTGAAACACCCGGGACCGACTCGCCGCTGCGGGGAGTCTCGCGTATAAGGCTAATGCGCCCCCGCCGAGACGCCAATCTCGGGATGGGGGCGTTCGCATTGAGGCGCGCAAGCTTGTCCAACACCTGGGATGTCATTGTCATCGGCGGCGGTCACGCCGGCTGCGAGGCGGCGGCCGCCTCGGCGCGCGCCGGCGCGCGCACCCTGCTCCTGACCCACAAGCGCGAAACCGTGGGCGAGATGTCGTGCAATCCGGCCATCGGCGGCCTGGGCAAGGGCCACCTGGTCCGCGAGATCGACGCCCTGGACGGCCTGATGGGCCGCATCGGCGACAAGGCCGGCATCCAGTATCGCCTGCTGAACCGCTCCAAGGGTCCCGCCGTGCGTGGCCCGCGCTCGCAGATCGACCGCAAGCTCTATCGCGAAGCCATGCAGGCCGAGCTGTTCGCCTATCCGAACCTGGACGTCGTCGCGGCGGCGGCCGAGGACCTGATCGTCGAGGACGGCGTGGTCGCCGGGGTCGTGGACGGGGAGGGCGGGGTCTACCGCGCCTCGCGCGTGGTGCTGACCACCGGCACCTTCCTGAAGGGCGTGATCCACCAGGGCGAGACCCGCATCCCGGCCGGCCGCGTGGGCGACGCCCCGTCGATCGGCCTGTCCGACCGGCTGTACGCCCTGGGCTTCGACATGGGCCGCCTGAAAACCGGCACTCCGGCGCGCCTGGACGGCAAGACCATCGCCTGGGATCGCCTCGAAATGCAGGCGGCCGACGAGCAGCCTGAGCCATTCTCGTTCCTGACGTCTCACGTGGAGGTGCCGCAGATCCAGTGCGGCATCACCTACACCACGGCCGAGACGCACAAGATCATCGCCGAGCGCCTGGGCGAGTCGGCCGTCTACGGCGGCCGCGCCACCGGGATCGGCCCGCGCTATTGCCCGTCGATCGAGGACAAGGTCGTCCGTTTCGCCGACAAGACCAGCCACCAGGTGTTCCTGGAGCCGGAAGGCCTGGACGACGACACCGTCTATCCGAACGGCATCTCGACCTCGGTCTCGGCCGAGACCCAGCTGCTGTTCCTACGCACCATGCCGGGCCTCGAGAACGTCGAGGTCATCCGATACGGCTACGCGATCGAGTATGACTATGTCGACCCGCGCGAGCTCTACCCGACCCTCGAGACCAAGCGTCTGACCGGGCTCTACCTGGCGGGCCAGATCAACGGCACGACGGGCTACGAGGAAGCCGGCGCCCAGGGCCTGATGGCCGGGTTGAACGCGGCGCTGGCGGCGCAGGGCAGGGACCCCGCCGTCTTCGCCCGCGACGAGGCCTATATCGGCGTGATGATCGACGACCTGGTCACCCGGGGCGTCACGGAGCCCTATCGGATGTTCACCAGCCGGGCCGAATTCCGCCTGATCCTGCGGGCCGACAACGCCGACCAGCGCCTGACCGACAAGGGCCTGGCCCTGGGCATGGTGGGTCCCGTGCGCGCCGAGGCCTGGGCCGCCAAGAAGGCCGAGCTGGAGGCCGTCCGCGCCTTCGCCCGCTCGGTCACCCTGACGCCGGGCGAGGCCAATCGCGCCGGCTTCAAGGTCAATCACGACGGCCAGCGTCGCGACGTCCTGGCCATGCTGGCCCTGCCCGACGTGACCCTGGACGGCCTGACCGCGGTATGGCCCGAGATTTCCACGTGGAGCCCGATGGCCCGCGAGCAGATCGAGATCGAGGCAGCCTATGCCGGCTATCTCGACCGCCAGCGCAACGACGCCGAGGCCTTCCGCAAGGAAGAGGACCTGCGTCTGCCGGCCGACCTGGACTACGGCCTGGTCGGTAGCCTGTCGAACGAGGTGCGCGAGAAGCTGGCGCGGGTGAAGCCCCTGACCCTGGGCCAGGCGGCGCGGATCGAGGGCGTGACGCCCGGCGCCCTGACGGCCCTGCTAGCCCACGTCCGCCGCTCGAAGGCCGCTTGATGTCCGCGGCGTCGGCCCCCCTGATCATCGAGGAGCTCGACCCCGTCGACGCCGCCGCCTTCCAGCGGCTGACCGGCTGCACCGACACGCAGTTGGCCGACCTGACGCGGTTCCAGGCCCTGCTGGCCGAGTGGAACGAAATGATGAACCTGGTGGGCCCGGCGACGATCGCCACCTACTGGAACCGTCACGCCTGGGACAGCGCCCAGCTGCTGACCTTCGCGCCTGAGGCCAAGGTCTGGGCCGACCTGGGCGCGGGCGCGGGCCTGCCCGGCGTGGTGCTGGCGATCCTGCTGAAGGACGCGCCCGGGGCCAAGGTCCACCTGGTCGAGAGCATGGCCAAGCGCTGCCGCTTCCTGCGCGTCGTGGCCGACGCGCTGGAGCTGCCCGTCGAGATCCACAACGCCCGCGCCGAAGAGCTGGACCTGAAGGTCGACGTCGTGACCGCGCGGGCCTGCGCGCCGATGGTCAGACTGCTCGGGTACGCCCAGCCCTACCTGAAGCGCGGCGCGGTCGCCTGGTTCCTGAAGGGACAAGATGTCGCTTCGGAGCTGGCCGAGGCCGCTACATATTGGAAATTCGAGTCGTCCCTGCGGCCGTCCCTGAGCGACCCGCGAGGCCAGATCGTGCAAGTGAAGGGGCTTAAGAGTGTCCGTAAAGTCTGACCAACCGCTGCGCGTCCTCGCCATCGCCAACCAGAAGGGCGGGGTCGGCAAGACCACGACCGCGATCAACCTGGGCACCGCCCTGGCGGCCTGCGGCGAACGCGTGCTGCTGATCGACGCCGACCCGCAGGGCAACTGCTCGACCGGCCTGGGCATCACCCGCCTGCAGCGTCGCACTACCCTGTATGACGTGCTGATGGGCGAGGCCCCGGTGGTCGACGCCGCCGTGAAGACCGAGCTGCCGGGCCTGGACGTGATCCCCGCCGACGCCGACCTGTCGGGCGTGGAGATCGAGCTGGGCCAGCAGGCGCGCCGGTCCTACCGCCTGCGCGACGCCCTGGAGCCGCTGCGCGCCAACGGCCCCTACACCTATGTGCTGATCGACTGCCCGCCGTCGCTGAACGTGCTGACGGTCAACGCCATGACCGCCGCCGACGCGGTGTTCGTGCCGCTGCAGTGCGAGTTCTTCGCCCTGGAAGGCCTGACCCAGCTGATGCGGACCATCGAGCGGGTACGCGGCAGCCTCAATCCCAAGCTGGAGATCCAGGGCGTGGTGCTGACCATGTACGATCGCCGCAACAGCCTGTCGGACCAGGTGGCGCGCGACGTGCGCGATCACTTCGGCGACAAGGTGTATGACGCGGTCATACCGCGGAACGTCCGCGTGTCGGAGGCGCCGTCCTTCGGTAAGCCCGTCCTGCTCTACGACCTCAAATGCGCGGGCAGCCAGGCCTACCTGCGGCTGGCGCGCGAGGTGATCAGCCGCGAGCGCAACCGTCAGGCCCAAGCGGCTTAGAAGTCCGCCTGAGGATAACCATCCAAGTCATTGTCGAAATTGAGTGAAGAGCGCGTGAGGGAGTCGGTCGTGGTGGGAGAACCGGGGATGTCCGAAGGTCGTCGTGGGTTGGGTCGGGGCCTGTCCGCCTTGCTGGGCGAGGTCGATTCCGCTCCGGCCCAGGCGCCCGGTGACACCAGCGCCGGTTCGCGCGAGGCGCCGATCGAGCTGGTACGACGCAACCCCGATCAGCCGCGCCGGACGTTCCGCGAGGAAGACCTGGTAGAACTTTCGGACTCGATCCGCGAGAAGGGCGTCCTGCAGCCGATCCTGGTGCGTCCGGCTCCCGGCGCTCCCGGCGAGTACCAGATCGTCGCCGGCGAGCGGCGCTGGCGTGCGGCCCAGCGGGCCGGACTGAAGACCATCCCGATCATGGTCCGCGAGCTGGACGACCTGGCCGTGCTCGAGATCGGCATCATCGAGAACGTCCAGCGCGCCGACCTGAACGCGATCGAAGAGGCGCTGAGCTACAAGGTCCTGATCGACAAGTTCGGCCAGACCCAGGAGATCATCGCCCAGACCGTGGGCAAGAGCCGCAGCCACGTGGCCAACACCCTGCGCCTGCTGTCGCTGCCGGACTCGGTCCAGCACTACGTCACCTCGGGCGAGATGACCGCCGGCCATGCCCGCGCCATCGCCAACGTGCCCGACCCGGCCGCCCTGGCCCGGGAGGTCATCGACAAGGGCCTGTCGGTCCGCGACGCCGAGGCCCTGGCCCGCCGCGCGCCGACCGCCGACGGCGAGGCCCGCACCAAGTCGAGCGGCGGCCGCCCGCCCCGGACCAAGGACACCGACACCCAGGCGCTGGAAGCCGACCTGTCGTCGGTGCTGGGCCTGGACGTCGAGATCGACCATCGCGGCGGGACCGGCGCCCTGACCATCCGCTACGCGACGCTCGAGCAACTGGACGACCTCTGCAACCGGCTGACGCGGGGCCACTAGAGGGCCTCGCGGAGGGTCCTCTGTGGCGCACAGAAGGACGTGCGACCGTGTCCCTGGTCGAGCTGTTCCCCAGAATCGAGGCCGTCACGGTCTCGATTCCCGGACAACACACTGAAAAACAAATGGAAATGGCGCGATCGGCAGGGAATTTGGTCGAGGCGTTGCGGGGCCGAAATCGGCACATTCCTGTGGATGAAGGCTCGGCGGGTTTGACGAATCGTCCATTCGCCGGTCCGGCGGGCGAGGGGAGGCCCTAGAGGCCCAGCCGTCGCGCCTTGCCGGCGATCTGCAGCGCGAGGCGCTCGGAGATCAGCTGGTCGGGCGAGCCGGAGGTCTTGCAGGCCTTGTCGGCCGCCAGGACCTCGGCCTGCACCACCAGCAGCTGGTCCAGGGTCCAGGCCCGGGCTTGACGCAGGAACTCGCGCTCCTGCTTCCAGAAGATACCGGAGGCCTTGGCGGCGGCCGCCAGGTCGACACCGTTCTTGTGCAGGGTCAGGGTGCGGCGCAGCTTGCCCAGGTGAAAGCCCATGGCCCGCACGGCGGCCGGTCCGCCCTCGCCCTCGGCGGCGGCGCGGCGCAGGCCCGCCTGCGCGGGGCCCACGCGACCGCCGAACGCGTCGGAGGCCGCGTCGAACAACGAAGCCTCGGGCTCGACGCCCAGGAAGTCGGTCAGGTCGGCCGGGGTGGCGACCACGCCGCTGCCCGGGCCGAGATAGAGGGCCAGGCGCTCGACCTCGGCGCGGGCCACCCCGCGCTCCTTGGGCAGGCGCGAGACGAACAGGTCCAGGGCCTCGCCGTTCAGGCTGACCTTGTCCTTGGCCAGGGTCTCGCGGGCCAGGCGGGCCAAGTCGCCGGCCTCGTCCTCGTAACAGGGGATCACCGCCGCGCCGGCGGCCTTCTCGGCGACCTTCCTCAGGGTGGAGTCGCGGCCCAGGGCGCCGGCCTCGATCAGGAAGAAGGCGTCGGGGTTCAACTGGCCCTCGACGTGGCGCGTCAGGGCTTCCGCCGCCTGCTTGTCGGGCCCGCCCTTCTCGCCGGTCAGGCGCAGGCGCACCAGGCGGCGCCCGCCCATCATGGAGAGCGCCGAAAGCTCGTCCTCGAGCTTGCCGGCCTGGCTGTCCAGGTCGCTCTCGGTCAGCTGTGCGGTGTCGAACGGATCGTCGGGGTTCGCGAACAGCCTCTTGGCCAGCTGGTCGGCGCGATCGCGGACCACGCCGCGGTCGCGGCCGTAGATGACCACGGCGCGGATGTCGCCGGCGGGATCCCGCAGGAAGCGTTCGATGTCCGGTCGCTTGGACAGGATCATGATCAGCGTACTCGAGCGAAGTGGATACCGGTTCGCGTGAAGAGGACGCGCGAAAACAAAGTCTATCCTAGGCCTTGGACTTGCCCGCGATCCAGGTCGCCAGTTCCAGCTGGATCCGCCGGGCCAGCTCGGTGGCGGCGCGTTCCTGGCTGTCCTGCTGGGCGGCGATCGAGGCGTAGGGCTGGTCGGCGGAGTCGTAGGTCACCGCCGCGCTGGTCGTGCCCGACTTCACGTCCTTGCCGGTCTTGGAGTCCACCAGTCGCCAATGGGCGGTCAGGTTCAGCTCGTAGCGGTTGGCGACGTTGTCGACGCGGACGCCGCGCGCGTAGCGCTGCTCCTGGACCGAATAGATGAACTTGTGGGACGGCAGGACGTTGGCGTCCCGCGCGAAGGCGTCGTCCAGCTTCTCGCGCAGCAGGTAGCCGGCGCGGCCGGGCGGGGCGACCACCTCGATGGCGCTGAGCCCCTTGGTGACCGTCTGGGGGCCGTACAGGGGGGTGAAGCCGCAGCCGGCGAGGCCGAGGGCCATGACCGCGACAAAGGCGGCCGGGAGGGTCTTGGAGAGCGGGAAGCGCTTCATGGATCAGCCGGCCACGATGTTGACGATACGGTCTTTCACCACGATCACCTTGCGAACGGTCAGGCCCTCAAGGTGGGCCATGACGTTGTGATCCGCCAGAGCGATTTTCTCGACCTCGGCCTCGGCCGTGCCGGCCTTGACCTTGATCTCGCCGCGGCGCTTGCCGTTGATCTGGATCGGCAGCACGCGCTCGTCGTCGGCGGCCAGGGCGGGATCCGCCTTGGGCCAGGGCGCATCGACGACCATGCCGCTCTTGCCCAGCTGGGCCCAGGCTTCCTCGGCCAGGTGGGGCGTGAAGGGCGAGATCAGGCGGGCCAGGATCTCCAGGGCCTCGGCGCGGGCCGCCAGGACGCCTTGGGAGGCGCCTTCGGCCGGCGCGGCCTTCAGCATGTTCAGAAATTCGTACAGGCGCGCCACGCCGCTGTTGAAGCGGAAGCCCTCGATGGAGTCGGTGACGAAGCCGATCAGGCGGTGCGCGCCCTTGCGCAGGGCCACGGCCGCCGCGTCGGCGTTGTCATGGGCGAAATCGCCGGCCGGCTGGCTCTCGAACTCGTTCCAGACCCGGTGGGTGAAGCGCCAGGAGCCTTCGACGCCGCTGTTGGTCCACTGCACGTCGCGTTCGGGCGGGCTGTCGCTCATCACGAACAGGCGCGCGGCGTCGACGCCGTAGGCCTCGAAGATGTCCTCGGGGGCGACGACGTTCTTCTTGGACTTCGACATCTTCTCGATGTCGCCGATGACGATCGGCTCGCCGGTCTTGGCGTGCTTGGCCGAGCGGCTGGCGCCTTCGACCGAGACGACCACGTCCGAGGGCTCGACCCATTCGCCGGCCGCGTTCTTGTAGGCCTCGTGGGTGACCATGCCCTGGGTGAACAGGCCGGCGAACGGCTCCTCCACCGAGACCAGGCCCTCGTCCTTCAGGGCGCGGGTGATGAAGCGGGCGTACAGCAGGTGCAGCACCGCGTGCTCGACGCCGCCGATATACTGGTCGACGGGCATCCAGTGGTCGGCGGCGGCCTTGTCGATCGGCTCGGCGGCGGTCGGGTCGGTGAAGCGGGCGAAGTACCAGCTGCTGTCCACGAAGGTGTCCAGCGTGTCGGTCTCGCGCTCGGCCTTGCCGCCGCAGCTGGGGCAGGTGGTGTGGCGCCAGGTCGGGTGGCGCAGCAGCGGGTTGCCTGGCTTGTCGAACGCCACGTCGTCCGGCAGCGTCACCGGCAGCTGGTCTTCCGGCACGCCCACGGGGCCGCAGGCCTCGCAGTGGATCACCGGGATCGGGCAGCCCCAGTAGCGCTGGCGCGAGACGCCCCAGTCGCGCAGGCGATAGACCGTCGCGCCCTGGCCCTGGTCCATGGCCTCGATGCGGTTGATCGCCTCGGTCTTGGCGGTCTCGATGTCCAGGCCGTCCAGGAATTCCGAGTTGAAGATCGCGCCGGGGCCGACATAGGCCTCCTTGCCGACCTGGAAGGTCGCGGCGTCCTCGCCCGGCGGCAGCACCACGGGCAGCACCGGCAGGTCGTACTTGCGGGCGAAGTCCAGGTCACGCTGGTCGTGGGCCGGGCAGGCGAAGATCGCGCCCGTGCCGTAATCCATCAGGATGAAGTTGGCGATCCAGACCGGCAGGGTCTGGGTCGGGTCCAGCGGGTGGACCACGCGCAGGCCAGTGTCGCGGCCCAGCTTCTCGGCGCCCTCGATGTCGGCCTCCGAGGTGCCGCCCTTGCGGCATTCGGCGACGAAGGCGGCCACGGCCGGATCGGCCGCCGCCAGCTGCTCGGCCAGCGGGTGCTCGGGGGCGATGCCCACGAAGCTGGCGCCGAACAAGGTGTCGGGCCGGGTGGTGTAGACTTCCAGGCCGGCGTCATGGCCCGCCGGCGCCTTGCCGTCGAACTTGAAGGTGAACCGCAGGCCCTTGGACCGGCCGATCCAGTTCTCCTGCATGATCCGGACCTTCTCGGGCCAGCGATCCAGGGTCTTCAGGCCGTCGATCAGGGCGTCGGCGTAGTCGGTGATCCGCAGGAACCACTGGGTCAGCTTGCGCTTCTCGACCATCGCGCCCGAGCGCCAGCCCTTGCCGTCGATGACTTGCTCGTTGGCCAGGACGGTCATGTCGACCGGGTCCCAGTTGACCGAGGCTTCCTTGCGATAGACCAGGCCGCGCTTCAGCAGGCGCAGGAACCAGGCCTGCTGCTTGCCGTAGTATTCCGGGTCGCAGGTGGCGAATTCGCGCGACCAGTCGACCGACAGGCCCAGGGCCTTCAGCTGCTCGCGCATCGCGGCGATGTTGTCGTAGGTCCAGCCCTTGGGGTGGACGCCGCGCTCCATGGCCGCGTTCTCGGCCGGCATGCCGAAGGCGTCCCAGCCCATCGGGTGCAGCACGTTGAAGCCCTGGGCGCGCTTGTAGCGGGCCACGACGTCGCCCATGGCGTAGTTGCGCACGTGGCCCATGTGGATGCGCCCCGACGGGTAGGGGAACATCTCGAGCACGTAGTACTTCGGACGCGCGTCGGGGGCGATCGGCGTCAGGAAGGTGTTGGCGGTCGCCCAGGCGGCGCGCCACTTCGGCTCGGTGTCTTTGGGATTGTAGCGGGCCATGAAACCAGACTGTTCGTGCGGGGGCTCGCGCCCTCAGGCGCGGTCCGCGGAACTCATAAGCGGTTTCGGCCTGGGCGCGGTTCTAAAAATGCGAACGGGAGCCTTTTGTCGCGCGGACAAAGGGCTCCCGCGAAGAACCAGGGCGGGCCCTAGTTCTTAATGTTGGAAAGTCGAAGCTGACGGGCGCGGGTCAGGATGGCGTTCTCGATGTCGGTCGCCGTCTGCTCGGTGGCGGCCGTATCGGTCCAGCCGCCCGAGGCGTCCTTGACCTGCTTGAAGATCGTGACGTTCAGGCCGTCGGCCCGCAGGCGGGTGTCCAGGATGTAGACCGTCGCCTTGAAGCGCTCGTCCGGCTTTTCCGGATTGGTGTACCAGTCGGTGACGATCACGCCGCCGTACGGGTCGGCCGAGGCCAGGGGCATGAAGGCCAGGGTGTCCAGGCTGGCGCGCCACAGGAAGCTGTTGACGCCGATGGCGCCGGCCTGCGGGGCCGACTTGCCGCCGCCACGTCCCTTGAAGGGATTGAACCCCGGCTCGTCGCTTTGGGTCGTGAACTGTCCGCCGCCCTTATTGCCGCCGCAGGCGGAAACCCCGGTCAGAACGGTCAACGCCAGAACGCCAGCGGCGACGCCGCGCAACACCGACCCACGCTCAAACGCCATAGTACCTCGCTCCAATGTATCACCCGGCGCCTTCGCGCGACCTGGCGCGCCCCCGCAGCCGGAAGCCGGTCTATAGCATGGTCGCGCTGCGTCAAAACAGGAATCGCGTGGCACGACCGCCACAGGCGCCGCTTGAATCGACTCCTGCGGCGTCTGGCGCAATCCAACTGCGGTTGACCGCGTTGTACTAGGGCCTTTAATCGATATTCAGGGAGCCCGCTCCTATATAGGGTTTTGACTCTACGAGGCGCGGGTTGAGGGATTGGGTTCGAGTAAGATGTTCGCCGCACGGTACTTGATGGCAGGAGCCGCCGCGCTGATCCTGGTGGGATCGGCTTCGAGCGTCTATGCCCAGAGCAAGCCGCGCACGAGCACGCCCGACTTCGCCGTGAAGAGCGACTTCAGCGCGCCGACCCCGACTGGCCCCTTCAATCCGCAGCAAGGCCCGAAGAAGTCCCTCAAATGGGACGACAAGAAGGGCAAGTGGGGCCTCAAGCTCGATCTCGAACAGCCCGTGGGCCGCGAGATGGAGGGCCGAGACGTCCAGGCCGGCGCCTACTACAGCGTCACCCCGTCGATCCGCGTCGGCGGCGCGGTGGCCCTGGGCGACCAGAACCCGGCCCTGGCGGCCCGCAAGAACGAAATCCAGGAGCCCGCCCCGCGGGTGAAGCTGGAAACCGCGTTCAAGTTCTAAGCTCGGCTAGGCGCTGAGCGCCTCCACCGCCGCGATCCCGACAATCCCCGTATCCCGCAGGCGCTCGACCGTGTCCGCGCGCACGCCGCCTAGCGCGTAGACCGGCGTCTCGACCGCCTGGACGATACGCTCCAGGCCCTCGACGCCCAGCGGCGCGCCCGCCGAAGGGCTGCGGCTGGGGAAGACGGGCGAAACCACCAGGGCGTCGACGCCCAGGGCCGCGCCCGACCGCGCGGCGGCCGCGTCGTGGGCCGCCAGGGTGATCAGCCAGTCCGGATGAGCGGCGCGCAGTCCGGGCGCTTCGGCGGCCAGGCGTTCCGGCAGGTGGACGCCGTCGGCCCCGATCGCCAGGGCCAGGCCCGCATCGGCCCCGACCAGCAGCGTCAGGCCGCGCCGCCGGGTGATCTCCCGCAGACGCGCGCCGCGCGTCACCGCGTCCGGCGCTCCGAAGGCGCGGAACACCACGGCCGATCCCGCGGGCAGGCGTTCGGCGACGGCTTCCGGATCGGGCGTCCGCTCGGGATCGGTGAAGAACAGCAGGTTCGGCAGGGCCTTTCCGCGCACCGGCCATGGGCGAAACCGCGCGGCCGTTCTAGACAGGGCTTCCATCTCGTCGATCGCCTGTTCGCCCCGGTTCTCGCCCATGCCTGACGCCTATACCTCGGTTCTGTCCCGTATCCAGGCCGCCGCCCAGGCCGCCGGCCGTCCGGCCGACGCGGTCACCCTGGTGGCGGTGTCCAAGCTGCAGCCCTGGGACCATATCGCGCCTGTTCTCGCCGCGGGCCAGCGGGTGTTCGGGGAAAATCGCGTCCAGGAGGCCATGGGCCGCTGGAGCGAGCGCCGTTCGCAGGTCGAGCTGCGCCTGATCGGACCCCTGCAGACGAACAAGGCTGGAGATGCCGTGGCCTTCTTCGACGTGATCGAGAGCCTCGACCGCGAGAAGTTGGCCCGGGTGCTGGCGGACGAGATCCAGGCCCAGGGCCGGGCGCCGCGCCTGTTCGTCCAGGTCAATACGGGCGGGGAGCCCCAGAAGGCGGGCGTCGCGCCCAGCGAGGCCGACGGCTTCATCGCCCTTTGCCGGGACCTGGACCTGCCCGTGGAGGGCCTGATGTGCATCCCGCCGGCCGACCTGGACCCGGCCCCGCATTTCCGCCTGCTGGGCCAGATCGCGGCCCGCAACGGCCTTTCCAAGCTGTCGATGGGCATGAGCGACGATTTCGAGACCGCCATCGCCTGCGGCGCCACCTCGGTGCGGGTCGGCTCGGCGCTGTTCGGCGCGCGGACCTAGCCGGCCGCGATCTCGACCGCGTCGCCCGGCCTGGCCGCCGCCAGCAGGGCTTCGACGTCCTCGCGCGCCAGGGCCACGCAGCCCTCGGTGCCGGGATAGCCGTCGCGGGCCAGGTGCAGGAAGATCGCCGAGCCCAGGCCGGGGACCGGCGGATCGTCGTTGTGTCCCAGCACCACCACCAGGTCGTAGACCCGGTCGTCGCGCCACAGCCGCTCGGCGCTGGCGGGGTAGGGCAGTCCGACGGGCCGGTTGTAGGCCGGGTCGCCCGGAGCGTCGCACCAGCCGTCGTCCGCCGCCATCGGCCGGATCTCCAGCGCCGTCGCCGGGCCGTCCGGATAGACGTCGGGCCGATAGAGCACGTGGCGGATCGGCCAGGTCCCCACCGGGCTGCGGTTGTCGCCCTCGCGCTTGTCGGCCGCGGCGATCACGCCGGCCTTGCCCAAGGCGGCGCGCCGGACCTGTCCATCCCAGGCGATCTGGCCGTCCCAAGGGTCGGAGCCGTCGGGGCGGGCGCGAAAGATCGTCAAGACGGGGTCTCCCAAGGCGTTGTCTCTAAGAGCGTCATGCGACGCCAGACGAGAACCGCCTTGGCGCCGGGGGGCGCAGCGGTGCATGTTCCCGCTCATGGCGCAACGCAAAACCCTTCTCCTGGTCGACGACGACGATGATCTGCGCGGGGCTCTGGCCGAGCAGCTCGCCCTCCACGAGGAGTTCGCGGTCGCCGAGGCTCCGACGGCCGGCGAGGGCGTGCGGATGGCCAAGGAGCTCAAGCCCGACTTGGTCCTGCTGGACGTCGACCTGCCCGACATGGACGGCCGAGAGGCCTGCCGCCTGATGCGCAAGAACGGCGTCACCGCGCCGGTGATCATGCTGACGGCCGCCGCCAGCGACAGCGACACGATCCTGGGCCTGGAATCGGGCGCCAACGACTATGTGACCAAGCCTTTCCGTTTCGGTGTGCTGCTGGCCCGCATCCGCG
The DNA here is from genome assembly GCF_037402475.1 of Caulobacter sp. CCG-8. Classification (NCBI taxonomy): domain Bacteria; kingdom Pseudomonadati; phylum Pseudomonadota; class Alphaproteobacteria; order Caulobacterales; family Caulobacteraceae; genus Caulobacter; species Caulobacter sp. CCG-8. The sequence continues at coordinate 80,716 of NZ_JBBEUD010000006.1, read as the reverse complement.
CCCAGCTGCGCAGCTACGAGGCCTCGGAAGACGCCTTGTTCCGTATCGGTCCCTACGAGTTCCGGCCCTCGGCCAAGCTGCTGATCGACGAGAAGCAGAAGAAGGTCCGGCTGACCGAGAAGGAAACCAACATCCTCAAGTACCTCTATCGCGCCGGCTCCAAGCCGGTGTCGCGCGAGGAACTGCTGACCGAGGTCTGGGGCTACAACGCCGGGGTCACCACCCACACGCTGGAGACCCACGTCTACCGCCTGCGCCAGAAGATCGAGCCCGACCCGGCCGTGGCGCGGATCCTGATCACCGAGATGGGCGGCTATCGGCTGCAGCCGTGACGTACGATCGGGGACAGTCGCATGCGACTATCCCCAGCCCAGCAAAAAGCCCCGGTCGCCAAGCGGCCGGGGCTTTTGTCATTCAGCGCTGCGCTTGGGATCAGGCGTTGCCGACCACCACGCCTTCGCTCTGGGCCTTGCGGGCCGCGTAGACGCCGGCGAAGTCGATCGGGTCGATCAGGAAGGGCGGGAAGCCGCCTTCGGTGGTGACGTCCGAGATCAGGCGACGGGCGTACGGGAACAGGAAGCGCGGGCACTCGATCAGCAGGACCGGCTCCAGTTGGTCTTCCGGCACGCCGGCGATGTGGAACAGGCCGCCGTACATCACTTCGACGTGGAAGACGGGCTGGTCGTCGCGGGTGGCGCGGGCCGACAGCTTCAGGTCCACCTCGAACAGGCCGTCCTGGCGGCCGCGGGCGTTCATTTCCACGCCCATGTCGATGGCGGGCGGAGCGCCGCCGGCGCGCAGGGAGTCGGGGGCGTGCGGGCTCTCGAACGAGAAATCCCGGACGAATTGGGCGATGATGCGGATGCCGGTTTCGCTGGCCGCGGTGTCGTCCTGAGCGGCGGGCGGAGCGGCGGTCGTGTCGGTCATGTGCGATAAATCCGTATTCGGCGTCGAAATTGGCCGCTAGGAGAGAGCCGGGCTGCTAACACGCGGGCGGCTGGCGCGCAACGCCAGGCGCCTGACGCGCGAGCCCGTAATCGCCTATATAGGCAGGATGTTTCGTCCAGGTCGCGCACCTTGGCCAACGAGCGGAAAATATCGTGTCTAACGTGTTCGAATGGGTTGTCCTGGCGGTTTTGGCCGCGGTCATCCTCTATCAGCTCTACGCCACCCTGGGTCGCCGGGTCGGCCGCCAGCCCGAGGACGCCCCCGCGGTGGTCCCGGCCAACGGGCCGGCGCGCGACCTGAAGGCGCTGGAGACGCCGCCGGAAGCCCTGTCGGGCCTGGCCGCCCTGCGCGCCCGCCAGTCCGATTTCGACGTCGGCCATTTCCTGAGCGGCGCTCGCCAGGCGTACGAGATGATCGTCAAGGCGTTCACCGCCGGCGACCGCGAAACCCTGCGGCCGCTGCTGTCGTCGGACGTCATGGGCAATTTCGAGGCCGCCATCGCGGCCCGCGAGGCCCAGAACCGCGTCGAGAGCGCCGAATTCCTGGTCACGCCGCGCACCGACCTGGATTCCATCACCGTCGAGGGCGACGTCGCCAAGGCGGTGGTCCGCATCCTGGCCGAAATCCGCACCCGCTCGACCAGCGCCGAGGGCGAGGCGGTCGACGATCGCCGCACCGCCGACCTCTGGACCTTCCAGCGCGACCTGAAGAACAAGAACCCGAACTGGACCCTGGTCCGCGTCGACGTCGCGGAGGCGTGATGCCGCGCCTTCCTGGTGTGCGAGGGGGGCTTGTCGCCGCCTTCGCCCTTCTGATGCTGGCGGCGTGTACGACCACGTCCGTGACGCCGACCGCGCCCGTCACGCCTACGGTTCCGAGCCAGCCTCCCGTCACGCCGCCCGTGACGCCCGCCGAACCGGCGCGTCCCGTGTCGTTCGAGGACCTGCCCGGTTGGGCGCAGGAAGACCACCTAGGCGCCCTGGACGCCTTCCGCCAGGGCTGCGGCGTGGCCAAGGACCCGGCCATGGCCGAGGTCTGCCGCCAGGCCCGGGCCGAGCGGCCGGGCAACGACGCCGACGCCCGCCGCTTCCTCGAAACCCATTTCCGCCCGGAGGTCCTTCCCGGCCAGGGCCTGCTGACCGCCTATTTCGCCCCGGAGTACGAGGCGCGGATGTCGCGCTCGGCCGAGTTCAGCGCGCCGATGCGCGGCAAGCCGGCCGACCTGGTGACCGTGGACCTGGGCCAGTTCAACCCCGGCGGCGTGGGCCAGAAGATCGCCGGCGAGGTCACCGGAGAAGTAGGGGGCGGCCAGGTCGTCCCCTATCCCGACCGCGCGGCCATCGAGGCCACCACCGAGACCCGGCCCCTGGCCTGGATGCGGCCGGAAGACCTGTTCTTCCTGCAGATCCAGGGCTCGGGCATCCTGGTCCTGCCGGACGGCCGTCGGGTGCGCGCCGCCTTCGCGGCCCATAACGGCCGACCGTTCGTCGGCATCGCCACCCCCATGCGCGATCGCGGCCTGCTGCCCGACAACAACACCTCCGGCGACGCCATCCGCACCTGGCTGGCCGACCATCGCGGGCCCGAGGCCGACGCGATCATGCAGCTGAACCCGCGCTACGTGTTCTTCCAGACCTTGCCCGACGACGGCCGCCAGGCCGTGGGCGCGGCGGGGATCCCGCTGCCGGCCGGCCGGGCCGTCGCCGTGGACATCAGCAAGCACGCCCTGGGCGAGCTCTTCTGGCTGGACGCCGGCGCGCCCAAGCTGAGCGGGGCCTTCCCGACCTATCGCCGCCTGGCGCTGGCCCTGGACGTGGGCGGGGCGATCAAGGGCGACGTGCGGGCCGACCTCTATACCGGCACGGGCGCGGCGGCCGGGGCGGAGGCGGGGCGCGTGCGCCACGACCTGCGCCTCTACCGTCTGGTCCCCAAGGGCTGATTGAGGGGCTGAGGTGACCAAGCGACCGCCGTCCGACGACGAGGGCCTGCGTCTCTGGCGCATGGTGGCCTCGACGGTGACAGGCCGCGCGCCTGAACGCCCGGACAAGATGCGGGTCAAGGCCAAGCCGCGCCCGGCGGCCAGGGCCGAGCTCCTGGCCCATGTCGCCGACGTCTCCCCGCCGACCCACCTGGCCTCGATCGCGCCGCTGCGCATCGATCCGGCCGAGATCAGGACGCTCAGGCCCAAGGTCGCCAAGCCGCCGCCGGGCCGCATCGAGCCCAACCGCAAGCGCCGCATCGCCAAGGAGCACGATCCGATCGGCGCCCGGCTCGACATGCACGGCCTGGACCAGGACCGCGCGCGGGCCACCCTGGAGGCCTTCGTGCGCCGGGCCTGGGACGACGGCCACCGCGCCGTGCTGGTGATCACCGGCAAGGGCAAGGTGGGGCACGGCGTCCTGAAGCAGCGCACGCCCGAATGGCTGGCCGATCCGGCGCTGAGGGAGATGATCGCCGGGGTTTCGGTGGCGGACCAGCGCCACGGGGGCGAGGGGGCGCTGTACGTGGCGCTGAAGCGGAAATCTTAGAAGTCTTGGGGGCGATCACTTGCCCCCTACGGATCGCTTCGCGATCGTCTTCCCCCGCAGGGGGAAGAGCGCCGTGGCGGGCGCCGGCGCGAAGGCTCCGCCCCTACGGGGGCGGACAGGCGGCGAAGCCGCCAGGTGGGGGCAAGGGGGTGAGCCTCTAGACCCGCGAAGCCTTCTCGGCGATTCCCGACGTGCCCTCGCGCGCCGCCAGCTTGTCGGCCACCGCGTCCAGCGAGACGCCCGAAGCCGCCATCAGGGCCAGCCAGTGGTACAGCAGGTCGGCGCTTTCGGCCGCCAGGGCGTCCGGGCCCTGAGCGACGGCGGCGATCACCGTCTCGACGGCTTCCTCGCCCAGCTTCTTGGCGGCCAGGGCAGGATCGTTCAGCAGCTTGGCGGTGTAGGACACGGCCGGATCGCCGCCCTTGCGGGCCTCGATCGTGGCGGCCAGGCGCTCCAGGACCTCGAACAGGCGCGTGCCGGTTTGGGTTTCCATTAGGCGGCCCCCTTCAGGTCGTCCAGGCGCACCGGGATGCCGGCGTCGGCCATGGCCCGCTTGGCCTCGCCGATGCTGATCTCGCCGAAGTGGAAGATCGAGGCGGCCAGGACGGCGGCGGCGTGGCCGTCGCGGGCGGCTTCCACCAGGTGTTCGGTCTTGCCGGCCCCGCCCGAGGCGATCACCGGCACGGTCACCGCGCCCGTCACGGCCTTCAGCAGCGGGATGTCGTAGCCGATCTTGGCCCCGTCGCGGTCCATCGAGGTCAGCAGGATCTCGCCGGCGCCGCGCTCGACCACCTTGGCGGCCCACTCGACCACGTCGATCCCCGTGTCCTTGCGGCCGCCATAGGTCCAGACGTTCCAGCCCGACCCGTCCTCGCGCGCCTTGGCGTCGATGGCCACCACCACGCACTGGGCGCCGAAGGCGTCGGCCCCGGCGGCCACCAGGTCGGGGTTCTCGACGGCGGCGGTGTTGACGCTGACCTTGTCGGCGCCGGCCAGCAGCAGGCGGCGCATGTCGGCCACCTGGCGCACGCCGCCGCCCACCGAGACGGGCATGAAGCAGACCTCGGCGGTGCGCGAGATCACGTCCAGGATCAGGCCGCGGCCCTCGCTGGAGGCGGTGATGTCCAGGAACATCAGCTCGTCGGCGCCGGCCGCGTCATAGGCCCGTGCCTGCTCCACCGGATCGCCGGCGTCGCGGAGGGAGACGAAGTTGACCCCCTTGACCACCCGGCCGTCCTTGACGTCCAGGCAAGGAATGATCCGGGTCTTCAGCATCAGGCGGCCGCTATGGTCAGGGCTTCGGCCGGGCGGATGGTGCCGGCGTAGAGCGAGCGACCCAGGATGGCGCCGGCGATCTCGACGCCCTGGCGGGCCTTCAGCCGCTCGATGTCGGCCACCGAGGCCACGCCGCCCGAGGCGATGACCGGGATCGACACGGCGTCGGCCAGCTCGCCCACGCCCTCGACATTGACGCCGGTCAGGGCGCCGTCGCGGCTGATGTCGGTGACGATCAGGGCGGCCACGCCCACGTCCTCGAAGCGCTTGCCCAGGGTGATGGCGTCCAGGTCCGACAGGCCGGTCCAGCCGTCGACCGCCACCTTGCCGTCGCGCACGTCGACGGCCACGGCGATCTGCTCGGGCCACAGCTTGGCGGCCTTGCGGACCAGTTCGGGGTCGTGGACGGCCACGGTGCCCAGGATCACGCGGCTGACGCCCGCCTCGATCCAGGCCTCGACGCCTTCCAGGGTGCGGATGCCGCCGCCCAGCTGCACGGGGATCGACACGGCCTCGAGGATCGACTGCACGGCGGCGGTGTTGACCGACTTGCCTTCGATGGCGCCGTTCAGGTCGACCACGTGCAGCCACGAGAAGCCGTCGCGCACGAAGCGCTCGGCCTGGTCGGCGGGGCTGTTGTTGAAGACGGTGGCCTTTTCCATGTCGCCATGGAGCAGGCGCACGCACTGGCCGTCCTTCAGGTCGATGGCGGGATAGAGGATCATGGGCGCCATTCCAGGAAGTTGGCGAGCAGGGCGAGCCCCGCGGCTTGGGATTTTTCGGGGTGGAACTGTACGCCCGCGACGTTGCCCTTGGCCACAGCGGCCGTGAACGGCCCGCCGTGATCGCTGACGGCGACGATGTCGGCCGGGTCGGCCGGGGTCAGGGCGAAGGAGTTGGCGTAGTACATGTGGGCGCCGTCCGGGACGCCCCGGAACAGGACGTGGTCGCGCGCGAAGGCGATCGCGTTCCAGCCCATGTGCGGGATGGTCAGCGACGGGTCGCTGGGCTCCAGCTTCTTCACCTGGCCCTGGATCCAGTCCAGGCCCGGCGTGACGCCGAACTCCAGGCCTTCGGTGGCCAGCAGCTGATGGCCGACGCAGATGCCCATGAACGGGACGCCGCGACCGTGCACGGCCTCGTTCATGGCCTCGTAGACGCCGGTGGCGTCCAGGCCCGCGCGGCACGAGGCGAAGGCGCCCACGCCCGGCAGGAACACGCGGTCGGCGGCGGCCACGACCGAGGGTTCGGCGGTGACAACGATGTCAGCGTCGATCCCATGGCGGCGGGCCGCCTCGCGCAGGGCTTTCTCGGCCGAGCGCAGGTTGCCCGACCCGTAATCGATCAGGGCGACGGTCTGCATGAAATCAGCTTCCTACAGCACGCCCTTGGTGGAGGGGGCATGGCCGCCGGTCTTGGGGTCCAGCTCGACCGCCTGGCGCAGCGCCCGGGCCAGGGCCTTGAAACCGCTTTCGGCGACGTGGTGGGTGTTGTCGCCGTACAACGTCTCCAGGTGCACGCAGGCTCCGCAGTTCATCGCGAAGGCGTGGTGGAACTCCTTGAAGAGCTCGGTGTCCATCTCGCCGACCTTGGGCCGCTTGAAGTCGACCTTCCAGATCAGATAGGGCCGGTTGGACAGGTCGATGGCGCAGCGCGTCAGGGTCTCGTCCATCGGGATATAGGCCGCGCCGAAGCGCCGGATGCCCTTGAAGCCGTCCAGCGCCTTGTTGATCGCCTGGCCCAGCACGATCCCGGTGTCTTCCACCGTGTGGTGCATGTCGATGTGCAGATCGCCCTTGGTCTCGACCTTCAGGTCGAAGCCGCCGTGGCGCGCGAAGCTCTCCAGCATGTGGTCGTAGAAACCGATGCCGGTGGAGATCGTCGAGGCGCCGGTCCCGTCGAGATCGATCCAGACCCGGATCTGGGTCTCCTTCGTCTCGCGGACCACTTCAGCGGTGCGGGCCATGTGCGTCCTAGAGTCCGTTCTTCTGGGCCAGTTCCCGCAGGCTGACCTGCGGGCGCGGACCGTAGTGGTCGATCACCTCGGCGGCGGCCAGGGAGCCCAGCTGGCCGCAGACCGGCAGCGGGCGGCCCTGGGAGAGGCCGTAGAGGAAACCTGCGGCGTATTGGTCGCCCGCGCCGGTCGTGTCCACGACTTTTTCCACCGGATAGGCCGAGATTTCGTGCAAGGCCGCTCCGGAGGCGACGATCGAGCCTTTTTCGCTGCGGGTGACCGCGGCGATCTCGACCCGGCTGGCCAGAGCCTTCACGGCGGCGTCGAAGTCGGTGGTCTCGAACAGCGAGCAGATCTCGCTCTCGTTGGCGAAGACGATGTCGCACTGGGTCTCGATGAAACCCAGCAGGCCGCCGCGGTGGCGGTCGACGACGAAGCTGTCGCTGAGGGTCAGGGCGATCTTGCGGCCGGCGCCGTGGCTCAGGGCGGCGGCCTTGGCGAAGGCGCGGCGGGCTTCGGGCGGGTCGAACAGATAGCCTTCCAGGTACGAATAGCTGGCGGCCTCGATGATCGCCGGGTCGACGTCGGCCGGGTTCAGCTCGACGCAGGCGCCCAGATAGGTCGACATCGTGCGCTGGGCGTCCGGCGTGACGTTGATCAGGCTCTGGGCCGTGGCCGGGCCTTCGGCCAGCGGCGGGGTGGTGAAGGCGCAGCCGATGGCCTGCATGTCGTGGCGGAACACGCCGCCCAGCTGGTCGTCGGCGACCTTGCCGATGAAGGCCACCTTGCCGCCGAAGCTGGCGACGCCGGCGGCGGTGTTGGCGGCCGAACCGCCCGAGGCCTCGATGGCCGCCGACATGACGTCGTACAGGCTGGCCGCGCGGGCCGGATCGATCAGGGCCATGGACCCCTTCACCAGGCCCTCCCGCTCCAGGAAGGCGTCGTCGCACTGGGCGATGACATCGACGATGGCGTTGCCGATGGCGGCGACGTCGTAGAGAGCGGTCATGGAAGGCCTTTTCGAATGGGCGACGCGCGCGGAGTACCGGATCGGGGCCCGCAAGGCAACGCGAGCCTTGCCCCGGCGATCACGGCGTTCTACCGCCAGAAGTATGACCCCAGCCTCAACAGACGTCCTTATCCTCACCCCCGCGCCCGACGAACCCCGCTTCGCCAACAGCTGGTCGCCGCTGTTTGAGCGCCTGGCGGCGCCGCTGCGGGCCCGAGGGCTGGAGGTCTCGGCCGCCAGCTGGGTCGACGCCGACACGGCCCGCGCCCGCGTGGTGCTGCCGCTGCTCAGCTGGGGCTATCACCTGCGGTCGGACGAGTGGTTCGTCCGGCTCGACGCCCTGGAGGCCGCCGGCGCGCGCCTGGCCAATCCGGTGTCGGTGCTGCGCTGGAACACCACCAAGACCTATCTGGCCGATCTGGCCGCCAAGGGCGCACCCGTCGTGCCGACCCATGCCGTGGACCGCCTGACCCTGGAGGCCCTGGACCACGCCCGCGACGTGTTCGGCGTCGACGTGCTGGTGACCAAGCCGCAGATCTCGGGCGGCTCGCAGGACACGGTCAAGCTGCGCCACGCCGACGGCCTGACCGGCTGCACGACCGGTCCGGCCCTGATCCAGCCGTTCCTGCCGGCCGTGGGCGAGGAGGGCGAGCTGTCGCTGTTCTATTTCGACGGCGTGTTCAGCCACGCGGTGACCAAGGTGGCCGTGGCCGGCGACTTCCGGGTCCAGCCGCAGTTCGGCGGCCAGGTCAGCGGCGTCGCGCCCGAGCCCGAGGCCCTGCACGCGGCCGAGATGGTGCTGAAGGCGGCTGGAGCCCCCCTGACCTACGCCCGCGTCGACCTGATCCGGGGCCTGGACGGCGCGCCGCAGCTGATGGAGCTGGAGGTCATCGAACCGGACCTGTTCCTGGAGCACGTGCACGACGACGGGGCGGCGTTCGCGGCGGCGGTGGAACGGGCGCTGTAGCTCGCCCACTTGCCCCCACCTGGCGGCTTCGCCGCCCGTCCGCCCCCATAGGGGGCGGAGCCTTCGCACCAGCGCTCTTCCCCCTCCGGGGGAAGACGGTCGCGAAGCGACCCGTAGGGGGCAAGTGTTCGCCGCCTATGCGCCGAGGAATAGTTCTCTAGACGGACACAGGTCCGCGATCCGGCAGACCTCGCACTTGGGCTTGCGCGCCACGCAGACATAGCGTCCGTGCAGGATCAGCCAGTGGTGCGCTCGGGTCTTGAAGCGGTCGGGCACGATGCGCATCAGGTCGTCCTCGACCGCGTCCGGCGTCTTGCCGGCCGACAGCTTCAGGCGGTGCGAGACGCGGAATACATGGGTGTCGACGGCGATGGCCGGTTCGATGTCCAGCTCGTTGAGCACCACGCTGGCGGTCTTGCGGCCCACGCCGGGCAGGCTTTCCAGCGCCTGGCGGTTCAGCGGCACCTCGCCGCCGTACTGATCGACCAGGATGCGGGCCGCGGCGATGACGTTCTTGGCCTTGGTGCGGAACAGGCCGATCGAGGCGATGTAGGGGACCAGGCCCTCTTCTCCCAGCTCCAGCATCTTGGCGGCGCTGTCGACCTTGGCGAACAGCGGGCCGGTGGCCTTGTTCACCTGCACGTCGGTGGCCTGGGCCGATAGGGCCACGGCGGTCACCAGGGTGTAGGGGTTGGAATAGTGCAGCTCGGTCTTGGGGTGGTGCTCCAGGCTCTCGAACCGCGAGAACAGCACCTCGACGCGCTCGCGCTCGGCCGGCGAGACGCGTTTGGCGGCGGGGCGCTTCTTCACGAGGGGCTTGGAGGGTTTGCGAGCGGGCTTGGCCATGGGCGGCGACCATGCCGTGATGCGCGCCTCTCGCCAAGGCGTGGGGCGAAGCCTAAATCAGCGCCATGGCCGCGCCGCTGTACATGGACGCCGTGATCAAGCCGAACCGCTCGATGAGCCGGCGCGGGCTGTACGTCGTGCTGGGCGTGATGATCGCCTTCAACCTGATGGTCGCGGTGTTCCTGCTGGTGGTCGGCGCGCCGCCGGTGCTGCCGTTCCTGGGGCTGGACGTCCTGGCGGTGGTGCTGGCCATGCGGGCCAGCTTCCGGGCCGCCGAGCGGTCCGAACGGGTGCGGGTCACCGCCGAGGCCGTGACCGTCAGCCGCGAGGACGAGAAGGGCGCGCGGGTGATCTGGACCTCGCCCACCGCCTTCACCCGCGTCGGCGTCGACCAGCCGGGCGAGCACGAGACCCGGGTGCGGCTGATGATGTCGCGCAAGCGCCTGACCCTGGGCCGCGCCTTGAGCCCGCCCGAGCGGGTGGACTTCGCCCAGGCGCTGGAGCGGGCGATCCTGAAGGCCCGCGCTGAACGGCACGCATAGGGCCGCAAGAACCGGGCGGACGGCGTTCGCCCAAACCACTATCTTCTCCCCCATGGCCCTCGATATCTCCCCCTCGCAAGCCTTCGCCCACCTGACCGAGCGGTCGGCCGACTACGATCGCATGGCCAAGGCCCTGGCCTGGCTGGCCGACCGCTGGCAGGAACGCCCGTCCCTGGACGAGGCCGCCCAGGCCGTCGGCCTGTCGCCGTTCCATTTCCAGCGGGTGTTCAGCCGCTGGGCCGGGGTCAGCCCCAAGACCTTCGTCGCCGCCATCGCCCACGCCGAGGCCCGGCGGTCGCTGGAGGAGGGGGCCAGCGTGCTCGACGCGGCCTACGACGCCGGCCTTTCGGGCCCCTCGCGGCTGCACGACCTGTTCATCGCCCAGGAGGCGGTCACCCCCGGCGACGTGCGCCGGCGCGGGGAGGGGATCAGCCTGACCTGGGGCTGGGCGCCCACGCCCTACGGCAAGGGCCTGTTCGTCATGGCCCCGCGCGGCCTGGCGGGCCTGGCCTTCTCGGACGGCGACGACGAGGCGACCTACGACGACATGCACCGGCGCTTTCCGGCCGCCGACTGGCGCCGCGACGACGAGGCGGCCGCCCGCACCGCCATCCACGCCTTCCACGGCGGCGACCAGCCCCTGCCGGTGGTGCTGATCGGCTCGCCGTTCAACGTCCAGGTCTGGAAGGCCCTGCTGCGCATCCCGCCCGGCCAGACCAGCACCTATGGCGAGATCGCCGCCTGGGCGGGCAAGCCTCGGGCCTACCAGGCCACCGGCGGGGCGATCGGGGCCAATCCGATCTCGCTGCTGATCCCCTGCCACCGGGCCATCGCCAAGGACGGGCGGCTGACCGGCTATCACTGGGGCCTGGGCCGCAAGGCGGCGATGCTGGGCATGGAGGCCGTCGGGGCCAGCGGGCGGCTTTCGGCCTGACGCCCCTGGGCCTAGTCTCGCGGGCGACCGCCGCCTCGGGAACCGCTCCATGACCGCCTCGATCAAGGCTTCGGCCAAGGCCTACGAGACCTGGCTGGGCGCGGCCCTGGGCGGCGACCTGGTCGAGGCCGATCTGGCCAGGAAGCACGACAAGATGCGCCAGGGCGCGTTCCCGTTCCTGCGGGCGACCTACTGGCGCTGGGCCGAGACCGTCCTGAAGGTCTGTCCGGACCTGGCCTCGGCCCCGCCGGTGCTGGCGATCGGCGACACCCACGTCGAGAATTTCGGCTGCTGGCGCGACGCCGAGGGCCGGCTGGTCTGGGGCGCCAACGATTTCGACGACGCGGCCGTCATGCCCTGGCCGCTGGACCTGGTGCGGCTGGCGGCCAGCGCCCTGCTGGCCCGCGACGGCAAGGGCCCAGACGCCGGCGACATCTGCGACGCCGTCGCCGAGGGCTATCGGCAGGGTCTCCTCGCGCCCGAGCCGTTCATCCTCGAGCGGGACCACCGGTGGCTGCGCGAGGCGGTCATGCTGCCCGAGAAGGAACGCACCCGGTTCTGGGCGAAGTTCATGACGTCCGAGGCGCGGCCGATCGGGGCCCGCTACGCCCAGGCCCTGCAGGACGCCTTGCCGGATCCGACGGGACCCTTCGAGACCTTCCCGCGCACGGCCGGCGTCGGCAGCCTGGGCCGGCCGCGTTTCGTGGCCCGGGCCGACTGGCGGGGCGGCCCCGTGCTGCGCGAGGTCAAGGCGGTGGTCGTCTCGGCCTGGACGCTGCGCCATGGGGGCGACCCGTCGATCCGAGGCGGCGAGCTGGCCGAGGGCCGGTTCCGGGCCGTCGATCCGCACTACCGGGTCACGGACGGCCTGGTGGTCCGCCGCCTGTCGCCCAACAGCCGCAAGATCGAAGCCGAGGACTCGGTCGACGATCTGCTGTCGATCCACATGCTGACGGCCATGGGCCGCGAGATCGCCGCCTGCCACGTGGGCGACCGCGCGGCCGTGGCGGGTCACCTGGCCAGCTTGCAGTCCGGCTGGCTGCGCGGCCACGCCAAGGCGGCCGCGCGCGGGGTCGAGGACGACTGGCGGGACTTCAGAGGATGAAGCGGCTCAAGTCGGCGTTGCCCGCCAGGGCGCCGATGCGGTCGTTCACATAGGCCGCGTCCACGGTGACCGTCTCGCCGGAGCGGTCGGCGGCCGAGAAGCTGATCTCCTCGACCACCTTCTCCAGGATGGTCTGCAGCCGGCGAGCGCCGATGTTCTCGACCGAGGCGTTGACCGCCACGGCCGCGTCGGCGACGGCGTCGATGGCCTCGTCGCTGAACACCAGGGTCACGCCCTCGGTCAGCATCAGGGCCTGGTGCTGGCGGATCAGGTTGGCTTCCGGCTCGGTGAGGATGCGGCGCAGGTCGTCGCGGGTCAGGCCCTTCAGCTCCACCCGGATCGGCAGGCGGCCCTGCAGCTCGGGCAGCAGATCCGACGGCTTGGCCACGTGGAAGGCGCCCGAGGCGATGAACAGGATGTGGTCGGTCTTCACCGGCCCGTACTTGGTCGAGACCGTCGTGCCCTCGATCAGCGGCAGCAGGTCGCGCTGCACGCCCTCGCGGGAGACGTCGGCGCCGCCGCGCTGGCTGGACGAAGCGACCTTGTCGATCTCGTCCAGGAAGACGATGCCGTGGTTCTCGGCCAGTTCCAGCGCCTCTTGCGTCAGGGCCTCCTGGTCCAGCAGCTTGTCGCTCTCCTCGGCGATCAGCGGGGCCCAGGCGCCGACCACGGTGGTCTTGTGGGTCTTGGTGCGGCCGCCGCCGCCGAACGACTTCATCATCTCCGACAGGTTCAGCACCGAGGCGCCGGGCTGGCCGGGGATCTCGAACATGCCGCCGCCGCCGGTGTCGGCCAGCTGCAGCTCCACTTCCTTGTCGTCCAGCTCGCCGGCCCGCAGCTTCTTGCGGAAGCTGTCGCGGGCGGCGCTGGCGCCGGGACCGGTCAGGGCGTCGAGGATGCGCTCCTCGGCCGCGGCCTCGGCCTTGGCCTTCACGCCCGCCCGGCGCTTGTCGCGGACCATGGACAGGGCGCTCTCGACCAGGTCGCGGACGATCTGGTCGACGTCGCGGCCCACATAGCCGACCTCGGTGAACTTGGTGGCCTCGACCTTCAGGAACGGCGCCTGGGCCAGCTTGGCCAGGCGGCGGGCGATTTCGGTCTTGCCCACGCCCGTGGGGCCGATCAGCAGGATGTTCTTGGGGGTGACCTCGTCACGCAGGTCGTCCGGCACGCGGCGCCGACGCCAGCGGTTGCGCAGGGCCACGGCCACGGCCTTCTTCGCCTCGGTATGGCCGACGATGTAGCGGTCCAGCTCGGAGACGATTTCGCGGGGGGAGAATTCGGTCATGTGTCGTTGATCAGGGTCTCGAAGATCAGGCGCCACCCTTCGGCGCGCCTTTGCCAGACATGCATATAGTGCGCGGCGACGGGTTTGGGACCGTCGGCCGTCCATTGCGCCTGGCCGTGGATCCAGACCAGGTCGCCGGCTCTGGACGCGCCGCCGCCGACCGGGGTCAGGGTCAGGGCGGCGGGACGCAGCTTGCGGCGGCCTTCCAGGTCGTCGACGGCCTGGGTCTTGGTCCCGCCGGGACCGGTCAGCAGCGCGTCGGCGCTGAGCACGGCGTCATAGGCGCCTGCCGCGTCCTGGGCTGCGGCCTTCGCCAGTTGGTCCTCGGCGGCGCGGGCCTGGGCGAAGCCGGCGGCCGGGCTTCCCGCGCCCGTCGTGGCCGTCGGGCCCTGGGTGGAGGGAGCGGCGGGATCGGGGCCCTTGCCGCCGTCGGCGTCGCCGCCGCCGTCATAGACCCACTTCCAGGTCCCGTCGGGTTCCTTGCGCCAGATGGTGGCGTAGTAGGCGCCGCGCTTGCCGTTGATGGCCCAGGGGCCGACCGACAGGCCCAGGTCGCCCGAGCGGGCGATGACCACGCGCTGCGGCCACCATTCCAGCTTCGGCGTCTTGCTGGAGGGCCGCGCCGCGTACAGCGCCTTGGCGTTGACCGGCCCGGGCGAGAAGACGATGGCGTCGTCGGCCATGTGGGCCAGGAACGAGTCCCGGATCCCCAGGGCCGCGCCGTCGGCCGCGAAGGCACGCTCGGCCTTCTCGATCTCCCCAGGCGAAGACAAGGCGGGCGATGGGGTCGAGGCCAGGGCCGGCGCGGCGGCCAGCAGGGCGCAGGCGATCAGAGCGGTCTTGAGCATGAAGGGCCCCTCCCGCCCGCAGCTAAGCGCGCGGACGCGCCGTCCGCTCGTGAATTCGCCGTAACTTGAAGGCCTTACAGGCTTTCGACCGTCAGGTTGCCGTTGGTGTAGACGCAGATCTCGGCGGCGATGGCCATCGCGCGCCGGGCGATCTCCTCGGCGCTCAGGTCCTGGTCGATCAGGGCCTTGGCCGCCGCCAGGGCGTAGTTGCCGCCCGAGCCGATGGCCGCCACCGAGCCGCCGCCCTGGCTTTCGCCGGGCTCCAGCACGTCGCCCACGCCGGTGACCGTGTAGATCGAGGTGGCGTCGGCCACCAGCAGCATGGCCTCCAGCCGGCGCAGGTAGCGGTCGGTGCGCCAGTCCTTGGCCAGGTCCACGCAGGCCCGGGCCAGCTGGTCGGGATACTGCTCCAGCTTGGCTTCCAGCCGTTCGATCAGGGTGAAGGCGTCGGCGGTGGCCCCGGCGAAGCCGGCCACCACCTTGCCGCCGGCCAGACGTCGCACCTTGCGGGCGTTGCCCTTGACGACGGTTGGGCCCATGGAGACCTGTCCGTCGCCGGCGATCACGGTCTGGCCGTTCTTGCGCACCGCCAGAATGGTCGTGCCGTGCCAGTCGGGGAAGGAATTGCTGTTTTGCATGGCTTCGCATGTGGCGAGCCGTGCGGTGAGGGTCAAGCGCCATGAGCTTTTCCGAGGCCGAGGTCGAACGCTACGCCCGCCACTTGGTGCTGCGCGAGATCGGCGGGCCGGGCCAGCAGAAGCTGAAGGCCGCGCGGGTGCTGGTGGTCGGGGCCGGGGGGCTGGGCGCGCCCGCCGCCCTCTACCTGGCCGCCGCCGGGGTCGGGACCCTGGGCCTGGTCGACGCCGACACGGTCTCGCTGTCGAACCTGCAGCGCCAGGTGCTGTTCGCCACCGCCGACACGGGCCGGCCCAAGGTCGAGGCGGCGGCCGAACACCTGACGGCCCTCAACCCCCACCTGACCGTCGAGACCCATCCGGTATGGCTGGGTGAGGCCAACGCCCGCGAGCTGATTTCCCGGTATGACCTTGTGCTGGATGGCGCCGACGATTTCGCCACCCGCTTCGCCGTCAGCGACGCCTGCCTGGCCGAGGGCAAGACCCTGGTCAGCGGCGCCCTGGGCCGCTGGACCGGCCAGGTCGGGGTGTTCCAGGGAAAGCCCTGCTACCGGTGCCTGGTGCCGGAGATCCCGCCCGACGCCGAGACCTGCGCCCTGGTCGGGGTGGTGGGGGCCCTGGCCGGGGTGATCGGCTCGATGATGGCGCTGGAGGCCGTGAAGACGATCACCGGCGCCGGCCATACCCTGGCCGGCCGCCTGCTGATCTACGACGCCCTGGCCGCCGAGACACGCACGGTGCGGATCGGGGCGGATCCCGTCTGTCCCAGCTGCGGCGGCTAGGCCTGGGCGGTGTTGAACGCCGTTTCGATGTGGGTGATCGCCGCGCTGAGGATGGTCTTGGTGGTGAACCCGTCCCAGCCGCGGTGACCCACCCACTTGATGTCCAGCCGCTTGGCCGGATTTCCGGCGGCCTTCAGGGCCTTGGCCATGCGGTTGGATTGCTCGATCGGCACCACGCCGTCGTGCACGCCGTGGATCAGCATGACCGGCGCCGTGATCTCCTTGGCACGGAAGGCGGGCGAGCTCCTTTCCAGAAGCGCCTTGTCGGCGACGGGATCGCCGATCGTCTCGACGACATAGGCGTAGACCAGCGAGTCGCCGCCGTCTTCGCGCCGCGTATAGGCCACCATTTCCGGCAGGTCGCTGACCCCGGCGATCGAGACCACGGCGCGGTAGACCTTCGGGGTCTTCACCGCCCCCATCAGGGCCGCGTAGCCGCCGTAGCTGGCGCCGCAGATGGCGATGCGGCCCTGATCGATCCCGCCCTTGGCGACCACGGCGACCAGGGCGTCCTCGATGTCGTTCTGCATCTCCTCGCCCCAGCGCTTGCGCCCGGCGTCGGCGAATGCCTTGCCGTAGCCCGAGGAGCCCCGGAAATTGACCTGCAGCACGTACCAGCCCCGGGCCGCGAAGGCCTGGACGAACTGGTCGAAGCCGTAGGCGTCGCGCGCTTCGGGGCCGCCGTGCGGGAAGATCACGAGCGGGCGAGGCCCGACGGCCGCGTTGAGCGGGGTGGTCAGGTAGGCGGTCAGATCCAGGCCGTCGCGGCTCTTCAGCTTGAGGATCGTGGTCGGAGCCAGGCGACCGGTCAGCCAGGGCCTCATCTCGCCCAGCGGCGTCAGGGCGCCGGCGGGCTTGTCGTAGAGCCAGAGCGAGCCGGGCCGGGTGGGGCTGCTGGCGCTGATCACGAAGCGATTGTGGTCCAGGCTGACGTCGATAAAGCCCAGATTGACGTCGTTCTTGAAGTAGGACTGAAGGCCCCGGTAATGCGCCTTCAGGGCCTGGTCGAAGAAGACGTAGTCCTCGCGATCGTCGGTGAAGCTGGCCGCCAGGAGGCCGCCGCGCTCGTCCATCACCACGCTGT
The DNA here is from genome assembly GCF_037402475.1 of Caulobacter sp. CCG-8. NCBI lineage: Bacteria > Pseudomonadati > Pseudomonadota > Alphaproteobacteria > Caulobacterales > Caulobacteraceae > Caulobacter > Caulobacter sp. CCG-8. The sequence goes on along the minus strand of NZ_JBBEUD010000006.1, from coordinate 63,971 downwards.
CGATGTCGCGATCGCTCCTGGAGGCCAGGACCTCGCCCAGCTGCAGGGTCTGCAGGTCGAAGCGCTGCAGCACCCGGTCGCCGCCGCGCTCATGCTGGGTGGTGACCAGCATGACGCCGGCCTCGGCGGTCGCGCCCACAACGTTGAAATCGGAGATCTGCTCCAGTTCGTTGCGGCGCAGTTTGCGATACAGCGTCCAGCGGGTCTGACCCGGGGGCCGGGTGTAGATCCAGACGATGTTGCCGCGCCGATTGGTGTCCAGGCGGATGACCGGCAGGCCGTTCTGGGTGAGCCAGCCGTAGGTTTCCTGGGCTCCGCGTTCGAAGAACACGGCCTCGCCGGTGTAGATGTCCACCTTGTAGAGCAGCAGGCAGCCCTTGTCGTAGTCCCAGGCCTGCATCAGCACGTTCTTGGGATCATCCACCAGCAGGTCGACGATCGAGCCCAGATCGGCCGCGCGCGACACGGGGCCGCCTTCCTTGCCGAACAGGACCGCCGAGTCCGCGCCGTCCAGACTGACCGACAGCACGCGAATTTGAGGCGAGGGGAAGAACAGTTCGCCATAGGTCTGGCCGGTGGGCGAACCGTCGAGGTTCTTGTGGATCAGCACCCAGATCAGCAGGCGCTCGTTGTTGGCCCATTCCAGCCGCTGGACGTCATAGTCGCCGATCAGCACGACGGTCGGCGGATCGCGTGGGCGATCGGCCGGTTGCAGCAGGACATAAGCCTTCATAAGCTCGCCCTTGCGCTCCATGCGCAGGCAGGCTAGCTGCCGGCCGTCGGGCGAAAGCGCCGCGCCAAGCAGGGTAGGCGGGGCCAGGATCTCTTCGAGGGTGGGCGGCGTGGGCGCCTGGGCGGTCGCGCCGCCGGCCATCGCCGCCAAAGGCGACGCCGCGGCGCCCGCCAGGATACGGCGTCTGGAAATCATGGTCGGCCCCCAACTCAACTTCGGCGAAAGAAGAGTTTCAGAACCGAAAGGTCAAGCCTGACCCGCTACAGCATCGACGGGATCACGCGGTCCGGCGGGCGGTGGCCGTCCATGAAGGTCTTCACGTTGACGATGACCTTCTCGCCCATGTCGACGCGGCCCTCGACGGTGGCCGAGCCCATGTGGGGCAGGAGCACGACGTTGGGCAGCTTCAGGAGCTTGGGGTTGATGGCCGGCTCGTGCTCGTAGACGTCCAGGCCTGCTCCGGCGATCTCGCCGCGCGCCAGCATGTTGGCAAGGGCCCCTTCATCGATCACCTCGCCGCGGGCGGTGTTGACGATGATGCTCTGCGGCCGCAGCAGCTTGAGCCGTCGGGCCGACAGCAGGTGGTAGGTGGCCGGGGTGTGCGGGCAGTTGACCGAGATGAAGTCCATCCGGGCCAGCATCTGGTCCAGGCTTTCCCAGTAGGTGGCCCCGACCTCCTCGGCGATGCGCGGGCTGACGGGCTTGCGGTTGTGGTAGTGCACCTGCATGCCGAAGGCCTTGGCGCGGCGGGCCACGGCCTGGCCGATGCGGCCCATGCCGATGATGCCCAGGCGCTTGCCCCATAGGCGGCGGCCGAGCATCCAGGTCGGCGACCAGCCGTGGAAGCCGCCCGCCTTGACCACCTCGGCGCCTTCGACCACCCGGCGCGAGGCGGCCATGATCAGGGTCATGGTCAGGTCGGCGGTGTCCTCGGTCAGCACGCCGGGGGTGTTGGTGACGATGATGCCCCGGGCGTTGGCCGTGGCGACGTCGATGTTGTCGACGCCGGCGCCGAAATTGGCGATCAGCTTGAGACGGTCGCCGGCCCGCGACAGCAGGCGGCTGTCGATGCGGTCGGTGATGGTGGGCACCAGGACGTCGGCCTGGTTCATCGCCTCGACCAGTTCATCGGCCGTCAAGGGTTTGTCGGTGACGTTCAGCTGGGTGTCGAACAGCTCGCACATCCGCGTCTCCACCGGATCGGGGAGTTTGCGGGTGACGATGACTTTGAGCTTGCGAGCTGACATGAGCGGTTCGAAAAGCCTTCGCCTGCTGGGTGTTTCCCCAAACGGGGTTTCCGGGCGGGTGTTCGAAATCTGTAGCAAAGGGGCCCCATGCGGCCAAGCAACATGCCGACGAATTGCAAACATCGTTCGCTCGGCGCCCCGGTGATCGCCGCGATCGGGTTGATCGCGCTCGCGGACGGGGCTCAGGCCCAAGCGCCGAAGGTCACGCCGTCGGGCATGGAGGTGCCGCGCTACGTGTCGCTGAAGTACGGCGAGGTGAACGCGCGCGTCGGGCCCGACGAGGCCCATCGCCTGCTGTGGATCTACAAGGTCCGGGGCCTGCCGGTGCAGGTGGTGGCCGAGACCCGCGAATGGCGGCGCATCTGCGATCCGGAAGGCAACCTGGCCTGGGTGCACAAGCGCACGACCGACGGCCGCCGCACGGCGATGCGGGTCCAGGCCACGCCGCTGCCGCTGCGCGCCCAGCCCAAGGCCGGGGCCCGCGTCACCGCCTATCTGGCCGGCCGGGCCACCGCCAATCTCGATCGTTGCGAAAAGGGCTGGTGCAAGCTGAAGGCCGACGGCGAATCGGGCTGGGCCCCGCAGGACCAGATCTGGGGCGCGGCCCCCGGCGCGCAGTGCAAGGAATAGGGCGTTTTCGCCCCTGGGCAGCGTTTGACGATCACAGGCGTTACCGAAAGTAACATTGAGGCGCGGCCCGCCGCCGTGCTAGGGCGAGGCCATGCAACAAAGTTCCTTCACCTACGACGAACTTCTGGCCTGCGGCCGTGGCGAACTGTTCGGCCCCGGCAACGCCCAGCTGCCCGCGCCGCCGATGCTGATGTTCAATCGCATCGTCCGCATCGAGGCCGAGGGCGGCAAGTACGGCAAGGGCTATGTCGAGGCCGAGTTCGACATCAATCCCGATCTCTGGTTCTTCGCCTGCCACTTCATCGGCGACCCGGTCATGCCGGGCTGCCTGGGCCTGGACGCCCTGTGGCAGCTGGTCGGCTTCTTCCTGGGTTGGTCCGGCGGTCCCGGCCGCGGCCGCGCCCTGGGCGTGGGCGAGGTGAAGTTCACCGGCCAGGTGACTCCGGACATCAAGAAGGTCACCTACAAGATCGACCTCAAGCGCGTCATCATGCGCAAGCTGGTGATGGGCATCGCGGACGGCGTCATGGAGGCCGACGGCAAGGTCATCTACGAAACCAAGGACCTGAAGGTCGGCCTGTTCACCGCCGATCAGATGGCGTCCTGACACCGTCGCAGGGTCGGCCGTCCTAGAGCCGACCCCTTCGGGATCAGGGGAAGAGAAGAGGATTATTCATGCGTCGCGTCGTCGTCACCGGACTGGGAATCGTCTCGTCCATCGGCAACAACGCCAATGAGGTGCTCGCCTCACTGCGTGAAGCCAAGTCCGGCGTGGTCTCCGCGCCGGAATACGCGGAACTGGGCTTCCGCTGCCAGGTCCACGCCACGGTCAAGCTCGACAGCTGGGAAGCTCTGGTCGATCGCCGCGCCGCGCGCTTCCTGGCGCCGGGCACCGCCTATGCGCACATCGCCATGGAACAGGCGATCGCCGACGCCGGGCTGGAAGAGGCCCAGATCTCCAACGAGCGCACCGGCCTGATCGTCGGTTCGGGCGGCCCGTCCACCCGGGTGATCGTCGAGGCGGCGGCCACGACCCAGGAAAAGGGTCCCAAGCGGATCGGTCCGTTCGCAGTGCCCAAGGCGATGAGCTCGGGCCCGTCGGCCGTGCTATCGACCTGGTTCAAGATCCGCGGGATCAACTATTCGATCAGCTCGGCCTGCGCGACCAGCGCCCACTGCATCGGCGCGGGCGCCGAGCAGATCCAGATGGGCAAGCAGGACATCGTCTTCGCCGGCGGCTGCGAGGAGCTGGACTGGACCCTGTCCAACCTGTTCGACGCCATGGGCGCGATGAGCAGCAACTTCAACGACCGCCCGGCCGTGGCCAGCCGCGCCTACGACAAGGACCGCGACGGCTTCGTGATTGCCGGGGGCGCGGGTATCGTCGTCCTGGAAGAGTACGAACACGCCAAGGCGCGTGGGGCCAAGATCTACGGCGAAGTCGTGGGCTACGCCGCCAATTCCGACGGCTACGACATGGTCGCCCCGTCGGGCGAGGGCGCGGCGCGCTGCATGAAGTTGGCCATGGCCCAGGCCGGCGGCCGGACCATCGACTACCTGAACCCGCACGGCACCTCGACCCCCGTCGGCGACAGCAAGGAGATGGGCGCTGTCCGCGACGTGTTCGGCGACAAGGCCCCGCTGATCTCCTCCACCAAGTCGCTGACCGGCCATAGCCTGGGCGCGGCCGGCGCGCAGGAGGCGATCTATTCGATCCTGATGCTGGACAACGGCTTCGCGGCCGAGAGCGCCAACATCGAGACCCTCGACCCCGAGTTCGCCGACCTGCCGATCCTGCGCGAGCGCTCGGACAAGCCGCTGACCACGGTCATGTCCAACAGCTTCGGCTTCGGCGGCACCAACGGCACGCTGATCTTCAGCAAGGCCGATTGAGCCTGACCGCTCGCCCCTGATGGCCCGGAAATGACCGCGCGCCAGGCCTTCGACCTCTACCAGGCCGGACGGCCGGCGGAGGCGGCGGCCTTGTGCGAGCGCCTGGTCCGGGACGATCCCGGCGCCATCGCCGCCTGGCACGTGCTGGGCGTGTCGCGACTGGCCCTGGGGCTGACGGTCGAGGCCCTCGAGGCGCTCGACGGGGCCCTGGCCCTCGATCCCGCCCGGTCCGGCGTCCTGTCGGCCCGCGCCGCCGCCCTGGTGGCGCTGGAGCGGTTCGAGGAGGCCCTGCCGGCCTGCGCCGCGGCCCTGGCGGCCGACCCCGACAATCCGCCGGTCCTGAACGCCCAGGGCGTGGCCCTCCGCCGCCTGGGACGTCCGGTCGAAGCCCTGTCGGCTTATGACCGCGCTCTGGTCCTGTCGCCGGGCTTCGGGGACGCCCTGTCCAACCTGGGGGCGGCCCTGACCGATCTCGGCCGGTTCGACGAGGCCCTGGCCGCCCACGATCGGGCCTGCGTGGCCGCGCCGCGCGACCCCAAGACCCTGGCCAACCGCGCGGCCCTGCTGACCCTGCTGGGGCGTCCGGTCGAGGCGGCGCGCGACCTGGAGGCGGTGGTCGCGCTCGATCCCCGCCATCCCCGCGCCCTGGGCGACCTGCTGCACGTCCGCCGCCAGGCCTGCGACTGGCGCGACGACGCGACCCTGCGCCGGGCCGTGCGGAGCGAGCTGGAGGCGGGCCGTCCCGCGATCAGCCCGTTCGCCGCCCTGTCGGTGTTCGACGACCCGGCCCTGCACCGGGCCTGCGCGGCGCTGGTCGCCCCGCCGCCCGTCGCGGCGCCGTCCTGGCCCGAGCGCTCGCCGGCCGCGCGGATACGCGTCGCCTATCTGTCGGCCGACCTGCACGACCACGCCACCGCCCGGCTGATGGCCGGCATGCTGGAGGCCCACGACCGGGCGCGGTTCGAGATCCTGGCCCTGTCCTACGGTCCCGACCTGGGCGGGGCCCTGCGCGGGCGGATCGACGCGGCGTTCGAGCGCCGGATCGACGTGCGCCGGATGTCCGACGCCGCCGTCGCCGCCCTGGCCCGCGAGCTGGGCGTCGACATCGTCGTCGACCTGAAGGGCTACACCCAGGACGGCCGTCCCGGGATCCTGGCCCACCGCGCCGCGCCGATCCAGGTCAGCTGGCTGGGCTATCCCGGGACCCTGGCCGCGCCCTATGCGGACTATGTGATCGCCGACGCGGTGGTGCTGCCGCCGGGCGCCGAGGCGGACTGGAGCGAGGCGGTGGTGCGCCTGCCGCTCTACCAGCCCAACGACGCCTTGGCCGAGCCCGACGGGCCCCCGCCGACGCGGGCCGAAGAGGGTTTGCCGGACGACGCCTTCGTGTTCGCCTGCCTGAACAACCCCGCCAAGATCACGCCCGAAGTGTTCGCCGCCTGGATGGCCGTGCTGGACGCCGCGCCGGGCTCGGTGCTCTGGCTCTACGAGGGCGGGCCCGGGGTCGTCGACAACCTGCGCGGCGAAGCCGAACGGGCGGGGATCGATCCCGGCCGGCTGGTGTTCGCCCGCCCGGTCCCGCCCGCCCGGCACCTGGCGCGGCAGGGGCTGGCCGACCTGATGATGGACACCTGGCCCTACGGCGCCCACACCACGGCCAGCGACGCCCTGCGGATGGGCGTGCCGCTGCTGACCCTGCCGGGACGAAGCTTCGCCAGCCGGGTGGGGGCCGGGCTGCTGACAGCGCTGGAGCTGCCCGAGCTGATCGCGCCGGATGCACAGGCCTATGTCGCCGAAGCCGCCCGCCTGGCCGGCGACCATGTCGCGCTGGAAGGCCTGAAGACCCGCCTGGACAAGGCCCTCCGCGAGACGTCGGCGTTCGATCCGGCCGCCTTCGCGCGGGGGCTGGAGCGCGCGTTCGAGGCCATGGTCCGGTTGCGCGCGGCCGGTTCGGCGGCCCGGAGCTTCGACATCGATCCCCTCTGAAAGGTTTCCCAGGAGGAAACCTCCTGCTAGCTAGCGCTCACGAATTCTAGGAGAGCCGACCAATGGCCGACGATTACGCATTCCCCAAGGGCGAGCTGATGCGGGGCAAGAAGGGCCTCGTCATGGGCGTGGCCAACCACAATTCGATCGCCTGGGGCATCGCCAGCCAACTGGCCGCCCAGGGCGCCGAGATGGCCTTCACCTACCAGGGCGAAGAGCTGGAGCGCCGCGTGCGCCCGCTGGCCGAGAGCATCGGCGTCAAGACGATGATCCCGGCCGACGTCACCGACGACGCCTCGATGGACGCCGCCTTCGCCGAAATCGAGAAGGTGTTTGGCACGATCGACTTCGTCGTCCACTCGGTGGCCTTCGCCAACAAGAACGAGCTGAAGGGCTCGTTCGTGGACAACACCACCCGCGAGGGTTTCCTGCTGGCCATGAACATCTCGGCCTTCAGCTTCGTGGACGTGGCCAAGCGCGCCAGCAAGATCATGCCGAACGGCGGCTCGCTGATCACCATGACCTATCTGGGGTCGGAGCGGACCATCCCGAACTACAACACCATGGGCGTGGCCAAGGCGGCGCTCGAGGCCTCGACCCGCTACATCGCCCGCGACCTGGGTCCCAAGGGCATCCGCTGCAACGCCATCTCGGCCGGCGCCATGCGCACCCTGGCCCTGGCCGGCATCTCGGGCGGTCGCGGCATGATCGCCCAGGGCCGGGCGTTCTCGGCGATGAAGGAAGACACCTCGATGGAAGGCGTCGCCGGCGCCGCCCTGTGGCTGGCCTCGGACCTGGGCCGCTCGACCACCGGCGAGGTGGTCCACGTCGACGCGGGCTTCCACATGATGGGCATGCCCGACGAGGCCGAAGCCTAGGATACGAAAAAGGCCCTCGCTTCTCCGGCGGGGGCCTTTCTTCTAGACGGCGTAGGCCTTCATGAACCGCTCGGCGGCTTCCCGGGCCAGGCGACGATAGTCGTCCGGCGTCTTGTCGGACGGCAGGCGCAGCAGCGAGCGCATCTGGGCCTGGCCCATGACCATGCCGGAGAACAGCTCGGCGGCCTGCTCGAAGTCCTCGACCTTCATCCGGCCCAGCTCGGTCTCGGCCTTGAGGAAGGCGGCCAGCTGGCGGCGGGCGCTGAGGGGGCCGGCCTCGTAGACCTCCTGGGCCACGTCGGGCATCTCGCCCGCGCCCAGCATGACCACCCGCATCATCGAATAGCTCTTGTTGGTGATCACCGTGTCCAGCAGCGAGAGGGCGTAGGCCTCCAGGGTCTCGGTGGGATTGTCCACGGCGCCGGGGTCGCGAAGCGGGGCGGTGATCGACTCCACGCGGCGGTGCATCAGGGCCCGCATCAGCTCGGCCTTGGAGCCGTAGTGGTTGTAGACGGTCTGCTTGGACACGCCCGCCCGCTTGGCGATCGCCTCCATGGGCGCGCCCAGGCCGCGCTGGCCGATCACCTCGACGGCGGCGTCGAGGATGGCTTCGGTCTTGGCGACGTCAATCTGTCCGGCGACTCTGGGCATCAGTGGGCGTCCGAGGGCGGGGGAGGGGCGTTCTTGGCCGGCTTGGCCAGCAGCGAGACGATGGCCGCCAGGAAGCAGCCGTAGGCCAGCAGGGTGAAGCTGTCGCCGAAGGCCAGCACCGTGGCCTGCTGGCTCAGCATGCCGCTGATCGCCTTGCGCGCCGCGCCGTCGGGATCGGCCACGCCCAGTTGCTGCATGCGCGCGGCCAGGCCCGCCATCATCCCGGCCGCATTGCTGCCTTGGCCGACCTGGTCCGACAGGCCCATGTAGTAGAGCGCCGTCTGGTTGGTGATGGTCGTGGCCAGCAGGGCCAGGCCCACCGCCCCGCCGGTGTTGCGCGACAGGTTCACCAGGCCCGAGGCGTTCTTGACCATGCTGGGCGGCAGGGTGCTCATCGTCACCTGCTGGGTGGCGATCATGGCGATCATCACGCCGACGCCGCGGCAGGCCTGGACCCCGGCGAACTGCCAGAAGCCCCAGTCCTTGGTCACGCCGTGGGCCATGTACATGCCGAAGCCGGCCAGCATGAAGCCGATGAACATCGGCACGCGCGGGTCCATCTGGCGGACCAGGCGGCCGGCGATCGGGCCGGTGGCGAACATCGACAGGCCCGAGACCACCATGGTGGTGCCGACTTCCGACGCGGAGTAGTGGCGCACCCGGCCCAGGAACTGCGGCAGCAGGAAGGTGCCGCCGAACAGGCTGGCCCCGGACACGGCCGTCATGGCCACGCCGATGCTGAAGTTGCGGTTGGCGAAGGCCCGCAGCTCGACGATCGGGTTGCGGTAGCTGAGCGAGCGCCAGATGAAGACCGCGCCGGTCACCACGGCCGTCACGGTCAGGGCCAGGATGCCGCTGTCCTCGAACCAGCCGTCCTTGGAGCCTTCCTCCAGCACGAACTGCATGCTCATCAGGAAGACGGCCATGACCGCCAGGCCGAACCAGTCGAAGCCCTTGGCCAGGCTGGGGTCGCCCTTGTCGAACTGGCCCCAGCGGGCCACGCCGAACAGCACGATCAGCCCGGTCGGCACGTTGATGAAGAACAGCCAGCGCCAGCTGAGCCACTCGGTCAGGTGGCCGCCCAGGGTGGGGCCGACGGTCGGGGCCAGGGTGACGATCAGGCCCATGATCACGCTGGCCGTCACCCGCCGCTCGGGCGGGAAGGCGGTGAAGGCCACGGCGAACACCGTCGGGATCATCGCCCCGCCGATGAAGCCCTGCAGGGCCCGCGTCAGGATCATCATGTCGATCGACGAGGAAAGGCCCGTCAGCACGCTCATGACGATGAAGCCGGTGCACGAGATCAGGTAGACGCGCTGGGTGCCCCACAGCCGCGACAGATATCCCGACAGCGGGATCATCACGACCTCGGGGATCAGGTAGGCGGTCTGGATCCAGCTGACCTGGTCGGCGCTGGCGCCGACCCCGGCCTGGATCTGCGGCAGCGAGGCCGCCACGATCTGGATGTCGAGGATGGCCATGAACTGGCCGATGACCATGGCCCCGAAGCCGAGGAACAGCTTGCCCCAGTCGACTTCAGGCGCCGCCGCCGGCTTGGGCGGGGCTGCGGTCTGGGTTCCGGCGGGGAGGGCGGCGTCGGCCATGGCGGCGATCCTGCTACGGTCTTTGGCCAGGGCGCCTTAGCGCGCCTGGCCTCCCGTCTGGTCCTTCTGGGCGTACTGGCCCGCGTCCGGCAGGCCGGCCTGGGCGAAGGTCGGACCCGAGCGGTCGCGCACGTCGACCTTGACGTCGACCGACAGGCCGGGGCGCAGGGCCGAGCCCAGCTCCGACTTCTCGACGATGATCTTCACCGGCAGGCGCTGGGTGATCTTGGTGAAGTTGCCCACGGCGTTCTCGACCGGGATCAGGGCGAACTCCTGGCCGGTGGCCGGGGCGAAGCTGTCCAGCTTGCCGTGGATCACCGTCTTGCCGAAGGCGTCGGCCTTGATCTCGACCGGCTGGCCGACGCGCAGGCGGGCCACCTGGGTTTCCTTGAAATTGGCGACGACATAGCCCTGACCGACCGGGACGATCGACATCAGGGCCACGCCGGGCTGCACCAGCTGGCCGGGGCGGACGCTGCGGGCGCCGACCACGCCGGCGGCGGGCGCGCGGATCACGGTGCGGTCCAGGTCGATGCGGGCCTGTTCGACGGCGGCGCGGGCCGCGGCGGCCTGGGCCACGGTCTGGGCGCGGGCCGAGCCCAGCGACTCCGCCGCGCGGCGTTCGGCTTCGAGGGCGGCCTGGGCGCTCTGGACGGCGGCGGCCGACTGGGCGGCGCTGGCCTGGGTGGTCTGGACCTTCTGGGTCGAGACCCAGCCCTGCTTGGCCAGGGCGTCGTAACGGATCAGGTCGGCCTTGGCGCGGCCCTGGTCGGCCTGGGCGCTGGCGACGCCGGCGGCGCGCTGGGCGATCATCGCCTGCTCCAGGGCGGCCTTGTCGTCGACGCCCTTGATGGCGGCTTCCAGGGCCTGGGCGTTGGCGATGGCCTGGTCCAGCTTGGCTTGCAGCGGGGCCGGATCGATGCGCGCGACCACCTGGCCGGCCTCGACCCGCTGGTTATCGGCCACCAGGACCTCCGCCACGTAGCCGGAAACCTGCGGGCTGACCTGCACGGTGTCGGCCTGGACGAAGGCGTTGTCGGTGCTCTCGTAGCGCTGCTTGTCGACGAACCACAGTCCGCCGCCCACGACCAGGGCGGTCAGGGCGACACCGCCCACGATCAGGGGAACAAGCTTCTTCTTCGACGCGACGGCCATGGACGTGATGATCCTGAAAACAACTTGATTGGCCGGGGCGATATATCGGCGCTTCGTCCCGGGCAAGGGATAAATGGACGCACCCGTCCAAAAATCAACCGGACCCGGCGCGAAAGTTCGAAGCCGCGTCAGCCTGTGGCGCCGCGGTCGCTATCGGCGTTGCCGGAGCGTGTCTTCACCGCCCTTTCTCGCGGAGGGCGAATCACCTCTTAATCTTCGGGCGCCGGCGCAACCGGGGGAGCCGCGCGCGCGTATTTCCAGGGACGGAGCCGTTCGCTCCGCCCGTCATCGAGGAAGCGCCCATGAACGCCCCGACGCACGATCGCGGCCCCTTGTCGATGTTCCGCCCCGTCCTGTGGCTGGCGGCCGCCGCCTTCGCGGCCGGCTTCGGCGGCTACCTGATGATGTCGCCCGCCCTGCACGCGGGCTGAACGCGCCTCTCGACCGACCTCAGCCGGCGGACTTGGGGAAGCGCGTGGTCCAGCCGGGCGGCGGCGGCCCGGCCGCCTCGGCGATCCGCTGGTTGAACGACCAGGCATGACCCTCGTGATCGGCCGCGTCGTAGCTGCGGTCGCCGAAGAAGAACGTCTCGGGCTCCCGCAGGATCGTCGCGCCCGCCGCCCGCGCCCGGGCGCAGTGGGCGTCGACGTCCTGCAGGATCCTGAACCGCACGCCCTGGGTGGCGGCGCCGACCGTCCTGGGGCTGCGCAGCCATGGCCGCTCCGGCCCGACGGCGACGACGGTTTCGCCGAAGCCGATCTCGGCGAACACCACCCGCTGGGCGTCGTCCCGCACGACCATCCGGGTCTGGAACCCGAAGGCGGCCTCCAGCCAGGCCAGGGCCCGCTCGGGGTCCTCGTAGACCAGCTCGGCGGTGACTTCGATCTCCTCCGGTCCGGCCATCGCGTTCCCCGTTCTCGCCCTGTTCGGCCTAGCGTCCGCCGGTCGAGCCGAAGCCGCCCGCGCCGCGCGCCGTCTCGTCCAGGCTGGTCGTCAGGCTCCACGAGGCCTGGACCACGGGGGCGATCACCAGCTGGGCGATGCGGTCGCCGCGGCGGATGGTGAAGTCCTCCTCGCCCAGATTGATCAGGATCACCTTCACCTCGCCGCGATAGTCGCTGTCGATGGTGCCGGGGGTGTTCAGGCAGGTGACGCCGTTCTTGGCGGCCAGGCCCGAGCGCGGCCGCACCTGGGCCTCGAAGCCCAGCGGCACGGCGAAGGCCAGGCCCGTGGGCACCATGAAGCGCGAGCCCGGCTTCAGCACCAGGGGCGCGTCCTCGTCCACGGCCGCCCGCAGGTCCATGCCGGCCGCGCCGTTGGTCTCGTAAGCGGGCAGGGGCAGGCCCTGCGCGTGGGCCAGCTGGACGACGGGGATGTGCGGTGCGGTCATGAAAGGCTCGTTTCTAGAGGTATTGGGCTATGCGTTGGGCGAGGTCGTGGGCCACGGAGTCCTTGGCGGCCCGCGTCCAGCGTTCGGTCTTGTCCTTGGAGATCAGCAGGACGGCGTTCTCGTCGCCGCCCATCACGCCGGGCTCGGTGACGTCGTTGGCGATGATCCAGTCGCAGCCCTTGCGCGCCAGCTTGGCGCGGGCGTGGGCCTCGACGTCGTTGGTCTCGGCCGCGAAGCCGACCACCAGTTTCGGCCGCTTGGGGCCAGACGCGGCCAGGGTGGCCAGGATGTCGGGGTTCTCGACGAAGGTCAGGGCCGGCGGCCCGCCCTTGTCCTTCTTCAGCTTGGTCCCGAAGACCTCGTCGATGCGCCAGTCGGCGACGGCGGCCACGAAGACGCCGACATCGGCGGGCAGGGCGGCCTGGCAGGCGGCCAGCATGTCGCGGGCGGTCTCGACGTCGACCCGGTCGACGCCCAGGGGCGTGGGCAGGGACACCGGTCCGCTGACCAGGGTGACCCGCGCGCCCAGCTTGGCCAGGGCGCCGGCGATGGCGTAGCCCTGCCGGCCGCTGGAGCGGTTGGTGATGCCGCGCACCGGGTCGATCGGCTCGAAGGTGGGGCCGGCGGTGACCAGGGCGTGCTTGCCGACCAGCGGCTTCGCGGCCGGCCCTTCGAGGGCGGCCATGATCGCTTCGAAGATCACCGGGGGCTCGGCCAGGCGGCCCGGACCGAACTCGCCGCAGGCCATGGCGCCCTCGTCGGGCCCGACGAACAGCACGCCGTCCGTCTTCAGGGTCTCGATGTTGCGCTGGGTGGCGGGGTGCAGCCACATCCGCACGTTCATGGCGGGGGCCATCAGCACCGGCTTGTCGGTGGCCAGCAGGGTGGTGGACGCCAGGTCGCCGGCCAGGCCGTTGGCGCACTTGGCGATCAGGTCGGCCGTCGCGGGGGCCACCACCACCAGGTCGGCCGAGCGCGACAGCTCGATATGGCCCATCTCGGCCTCGTCGGTCAGCGAGAACAGATCGCTGTAGACCTTGTCCTCGGCCAGGGCCGACAGGGAGAGGGCGGTGACGAACTCGGCGCCAGCCTTGGTCAGGATCGGCCGCACGCCGACGCCGGCTTTGCGCAGCAGGCGCGTCAGCTCCAGCGCCTTGTAGGCGGCGACGCCGCCGCCGACGATCAGAAGAACGCGCTTCTCGGTCATGTCATCGGCCTCCGGGCGTCTCGCCCTCAGGCGCATAGAGCGACGCGGCGCTCAGCGTAAGCCCCCTCGCGCAAAAACCTTAACAGGGACTCGACATCCGTTCCGTCTTCGTTCTTAATCGTCAAAGTAGAGGAAAAGCTCGGAGATCGATCATGACGGTACGGTGCGCGTCCTGGTTTTCCGCCCTGGCGGCCGCGGGCCTCGCCCTGGCGCTCGCGGCCTGCGACGGCGGCGCTTCGGCGGTGAAGGCGCCCAAGGGGGGCGGCGTCGCCTCGGCGGCCGAACCCGCGTCCGACCGCGACGCGCCGTCCTTCAATAGCGGAGCCTATGAAAGCGGGTCCACCCGGCCGGACCCGCGCGACGCCCCGGTCCGCAAGGTGGCGGGCAAGCCGATGTGGGCCGCCAACCGCACGCGGACGGCGGAGGAGAACGCCCAGCGCGGCTTCGAGCGCTACGGCGCCGACTTCGCCGCCGCCGATGTCGACGACTATGTCCGCAAGACCCACGCCTTCGTCAGCCATCCGCCGGCGGGGGCGGAGACCCTGCAACGGGCGAACGGCGACACCCTGATCTACGACCCGAAGGGCAATGTCTTCGCGGTGGTCACCAAGGCCGGGGCGCCGCGCACCATGTTCAAGCCCGACGACGGCGCGGCCTACTGGGCCACGCAGAAGTCCAACCAGACCCGACGGACCGCCGCCGCGCGCGACCGGACGTCCGGCCCCAGCGACAGCTAAGTCATCGCCATCGCTCAGGCGCGCCTTGGGGGAGGCGCAAGGGGAGGGCGGCGCCTGGCGCGTCTTCCCCGCCACCCGGTCGGCCCGGCGGCGATCGGGACCCAGGGGCGGTGCGGGGCCGCCCCTGGGCGCTTGGCGTTGACGCCCTCTCCCAGAGGGAGAGGGAGGGACCCGCGCGAAGCGGGGGAGGGTGAGGGGCTATGGCGTCGGCTAGGCGTGCGGTAGGGCGTCGGCGAGTAGGCAAGGTGACCCGGCCCTAGCCCAGCCAGACGCCCGCCGCGAACGCCAGGCTCGCCACCGCGGCCCCGGCCAGGAACCACAGCAGCGGTCGGGCCGGACGGGGTTCGACCACGGCGACCGCCGGGGCGGGCGGCGTCTCGGCCAGGCGGGCCAGGGCCCTGATCGCCCGGGCGGCCTCGTCGGCGAACTCGCGGACCTTGGCGGCGGGCGACAGTTCGCGGGCGATCCAGCGGCGCACCACCGGGTCGGCGGCGGCCCATAGGTCGTGGGTCGGGTCGATGCGGCGGGCCACGCCCTCGACCGTGACCATGGTCTTCTGCAGCAGCACCAGCTCGGGGCGCAGGGCCATGTCGAACAGGGCGGTGATCTCGAACAGCTGGGCCAGCAGCCTGCCCATCGACACGTCGCTGGCGTCGCGGCCGAACACCGGCTCGCCCACCGCCCGCAGGGCCTGGGCGAAGGCGTCGCGGTCCTGGTGGGCGGGCACGTAGCCGGCGTCGAAATGGATGGCCGCCACGCGCGGATAGTCGCGGTTGAGGAAGCCGTACAGGATCTCGGCCAGGTACTTGCGTTCGGCGGGACCCAGGCGGCCAAGGATGCCGTAGTCGACCGCGACGATCGAAGCGGGCGCGCTGACGAACAGGTTGCCCTCGTGCAGGTCGGCGTGGAACAGGCCGTGGTCCAGGGCCTGGGCCAGGAAGCCCCGGGTGACGGCCTCGGCCAGGGCCTTGCGGTCCAGGCCCGGCTGTTCCAGGGCGGCGGCGTCCGACAGCGGCAGGCCCGCGGCCCAGGTCAGGGTCAGGAACCGCTTGCCGACGCCGTCCCAGACGACATCCGGCGCGCGCATGTAGGGATCGGCCTTCATGGCCTCGCCCAGCTCGGCGCAGCCGGCGGCCTCGAAGCGCAGGTCCAGCTCCAGGTCCAGGGCCCGGATCACCACCTCGACGAACTCGCGGGGCCGCAGCCGGCGGCTGGCCGGGACCAGGCGCTCGGCCACGGCGGCGGCCAGGCGCAGGGCGGCGGTGTCCTGGGCGACCTGGCGTTCGACGCCCGGCCGCAGGACCTTCACGGCCACCTTCGTCCCGTCCGCCAGGGTCGCCGCGTGGGCCTGGGCCAGGGAGGCGGCGGCGATCGAGGGCTCGAAGTCGGCGAACAGGGTGTCGACCGGCCGGCCCAGGCCCCGGGCGATCTCGGCCTTGGCCACGTCCAGCGGGAAGGCCGGCAGGCGGTCCTTCAGGTGCGACAGGTCCTCGGCGAAGGCGGTCCCGAAGATGTCGGCCCGGGTCGACAGGAACTGGCCCATCTTGATCGCAGCCGGCCCCTGGCGCTCCAGCACCCGCGCCAGACGCTCGCCCGGCCGGCCCTTGCGCGCCGCGCCGCCCGCGAACAGCCGCGAGGCCCGCCCGACCAGGCGCGCCGACGGCGGCAGGATGGGCTCCAACTCGCGCGGGACCAGGGCGTCGGCCCGGATCAGGGCCCAGCCGGCGGCGATCAGGCGCAGAGACGCGGCGACCCGGCTCATGCGGCGGAGGTCTCGATCGACAGGCGGCGGGGCGAAGGCGGGATGGATCTCATGTCCCGGCCTGAAAGCCCGCTCCGCGCGCTCCGGTCAAGGCCGCTTTCGCCACCGGCCCGGCGCGAACCACGAAAAGCGGCGCTGGAGACCGCTTTCGGCTTTGGCGGAGCCCGGCGCGGATCGCTGGAGCGACCAACCCGCGGCGACGCATTCGATGGTTTCGTCGCGAAAATAGAAGAGGAAGTGTCGCGCCTCCGACGTGTCGGGAGCGATGATTTCCCAGTCCAGGGCATCGGCGCGCGGCTCGACCGGCGTGATCTCGTAGAATTCGCCCCAGCTGGGGGCCTGGCCGCTGAACCGACCTTGGCCGGCGAACCACGCATGATCGTTCGTCGCGTCCCAGCGCCAGCGACAGCAGCCCTCGAACCGGAGCGTCGCCGTTTCCCCGTCTTCCGCCTCGTGGGCCTGGGCGTTCAGGAGGAAGCGGAGCTCCAGGGCGTCGCCGGCGACCGTGGACTGCAGGCTCGGCGCATTGGGATCGGCGTTCCAGTCGGGATTGAGATGCCGGAAGGACAGGGGTGTCATGCCGGAAGACTGCCCGGGATGGGGCCGGCGATCCACCCCCGCCCCGAGCGCCTAGCCCTTGGCGTCCGGCGCCGGGTCGAGCGGCCAGACCTCGACGACGCCCTGCGCCACCGCGCAGGGGCTGCGGGCCGCGATCGCGATGGCGGCGTCCAGGTCCGGCGCCTCGATCAGGGCGAAGCCGGCGATGGGCAGGGCGGCGGACAGGAACGGACCCGCCGTCACCTCCACCCCGGCGGCGTCGGGGTTGCGCACCTGCACGGGCGCGCCGGCCATGCCCATGACGTCGCCTTCGCGCACCTGTTCGGCGTCGGCCGCGTGGGCCGCGTCCCGCACGGCCTTCGGCGTCCGGTCGTAGCCGGACCTGTCGCCATAGCCGATGGTGATGGACCGGGGCATGCGGGTCTGAACGCGAAGGTCCGCCGACGGTTCTCGACGAGCGTGCGTTCGCCGCCGCTCGATCAGCGCGGGTCGAGGGAAAACGGCGGCGCGCCCAGCTTCTCGACGCGCGGCCCGTGGCGGCCCCCGGCGAACGCGGTCGCGAGGAAGGCCGCGATGCAGGCCTTGGCCGTCTCGAGCTCGACCAGGCGGGCGCCCAGGGCGAGGACGTTGGCGTCGTTGTGCTGGCGGCTGAGCGCCGCGGACACCGGCTCGCTGACCAGGGCGCAGCGGCAGGCCGGATGGCGATTGACCGCGATGGAGACGCCGACGCCGGAGCCGCACAGGACGACGCCGCGTTCGGAGCGGCCGCTGGCGACCTGCTCGGCCAGCCTGTAGCCGAAATCGGGATAGTCGGCCGGCGCGTCGTCCTGGGAACCCAGGTCGGCCACCTCGTGGCCTTCGCCCGCCAGCCACGCGGCCAGATCGGCCTTGAGCGCGATCGCGGCGTGGTCCGAGGCGATGGCGATGCGCATGGGTCCCGTCGATCCCGACCGCCCTAGAGCGCCCAGCCCTGGTGCATGGCCGCGACGCCGCCGGTGAAGTTGGTGACCGTCACCCGCTTGAAGCCGGCGTTCTCCATCATCCGCGCGAAGGTCTTCTGGTCGGGGAAGCGGCGGATGCTCTCGACCAGGTACTGGTAGGCGTCGCGGTCCTTGGCCAGCCACTCGCCGAACTGCGGGATCAGCTTGAAGGAATAGGTGTCGTAGATCTTCGCCAGGGCCTCGGTCGTCGGCTTGGAGAACTCCAGGCAGATGAACCGGCCGCCGGGCTTCAGCACCCGCCGCGCCTCGCGCAGGGCCGCGTCGATGTCGGTGACGTTGCGGATGCCGAACGAGATCACATAGGCGTCGGCATAGGCGTCGGGCAGCGGCAGGCGCTGGGCGTCGCCGACGGTCCAGGTGATCTCGGGCGCGCCGCCCTTCTCGATGCCGGCGCCGATCATCTCGGCGTTGTAGTCGATGATGTTGATCAGGGCGTCCGGGCCGCCCCGGCGCTCCTGGGCCTGGCGCGCCATCTTGGCGAAGCGGCGGGCCATGTCGCCGGTGCCGCCGGCGCAGTCGATGATGATCTCGCCCGGCTGCGGGTTCAGGCGCGCGGCGACCGCGTCCTTCCAGAGCCGGTGCACGCCGCCGCTCATCACGTCGTTCATCAGGTCGTAGTTCTTGGCGACCCGGTCGAACACCCCGCGCACCAGCCCGGCCTTGGCCGAGGCGTCGACGTCCTTGAATCCGAAGGTGGCGGAGGCCCTGGTCATGCGTTCGCTCGATATCGTCCGGCTTGTGTCGTCCGGCTCTTATAACCGTCAGCGCCTGCCCGTCACCGGTTTTGCTTGGGCCGGGCCTAGGAACCGGGCGCGCGATGGCCGATATCTGGCGCCCCCCACCGCCTTTGAAGCCTTCCCAGCCGAGGTCCCCTTGCCCGAACTGCCCGAAGTCGAGACCGTGCGCCGGGGCCTCGAGCCCGTGCTGGGCGGCGCGCGCCTGGCCCGCGTGCGCGCCAACCGCCCCGACCTGCGCTTCCCCCTGCCCGAAGGCTTCGTCCAGCGCCTGACCGGGGCGAAGATCCTGCGGCTGGATCGCCGCGCCAAGTACCTGCTGGCCCCGCTCGACCGGGGCGACACCCTGGTGATGCACCTGGGCATGACCGGGCGGTTCGAGATCGCCGCGCCGGAGGGGACGACCCGCCCCGGGGACTTCGCCCGCCAGGTCACGCCCGACGACAAGCATGCCCACGTCGTCTTCGAGACCGAGGCCGGCGCGACCGTCACCTATTACGACCCGCGCCGCTTCGGCTTCATGGACCTGGTCGCCACCGACCGGCTGGACCGCCACCCCTGGTTCGCGACCATGGGCCCCGAACCGCTGGGCGAGGCGTTCGACGCCAAAACCCTGGTCGCCGCCTTCAACGGCCGCAAGCAGGGGCCCAAGACCCTGCTGCTGGACCAGAAGACCGTCGCGGGCCTGGGCAATATCTATGTGTGCGAGGCCCTGCACCGGGCCCACATCTCGCCGTTCAAGCCGGCCGGGATGATCGCCGGCAAGCGGCTGGGTCCCCTGACCACGGCGATCAAGGACGTGCTGGCCGAGGCGGTCGAGGTCGGCGGCTCGTCCCTGAAGGACTTCGCGGCCGCCGACGGGGCCCTGGGCTATTTCCAGCACCGCTTCCGGGTCTACGACCGCGAGGGCCAGCCCTGCCCGACGCCCGGCTGCAAGGGGACGATCGCCCGCGAGGTCCAGGCGGGACGGTCGACGTTCTTCTGTCCGGTGTGCCAGGTTTGAGGGCCCTTTTCTAAGGTTTCGGCGCGGGGACCCCCTCCGGCCCTTCGGGCCACCTCCCCCTCCGGGGGAGCTGTCGCGAAGCGACTGAGGGGGTCTTCACGCACGGCCTCTCAGCCTCACGCCAAATGGCTGTGAGCTGGTGGAAAGGGACGCGGAGCGCCGGACATCGTCCGGAGGTCTTTGAGTTGTAACCGTTTCGACGAAGCCGACCGCTCCGCGCGTTCGTTATCCGCCAGCGTCCGGTAGGCAGCCCTGTTGAGGCTTAGCCGGACACCGGGTCCGTCGTTTCCGACGGGCCCGGCGCTGGGGGACGCGGATCATGAAGACGCACACGCCGATCCCCAGCCACGCCGACGGCGGGCGGGGCCTGCAACGCCAGGCTCCCCGGACACGCTGGAGTAACCCCCTCCAGCCCAGTCCCGCTCGATCACCCCCCGCCGCCGCATCGGTCGCTGGCCATGCGCCCTTTCCCCGCGACGAGGTGCTTGTGAGTCTACGGGAGGTTTCAGCGCGGCGGCGGATGTGACGCTGCTTTTTCCGCGAGGCGTTGCGAGCGTGCGGCGCGGGGATAGAGGCGTCTCGATCCCCGGCTTCCGCCATCTCTCCGGCCGCGCCCGGGCAAGAGGGCTCCCCAACGCCGCGCGCGCCTCTATAAAGGCGGCGCTCAACAGGAGACCGTCGATGGCCGAGTACCAGACCCTGATCGTGGAAGCGCCGCAGAGCGCGCCCGGCGTGACCCTGATCCGCCTGAACCGGCCCGAGGCCCTGAACGCCCTGAACACCGCCCTGCTGGCCGAGCTGGCGGCCGCCCTGGCCGCGGCCCAGGCCGACGAGGCCGTGGGCTGCGTCGTCGTCACCGGCTCGGCCAAGGCCTTCGCGGCCGGCGCCGACATCAAGGAGATGTCCGACAAGTCCTACGCCCAGATGTTCAAGGACGACTTCTTCGCCGCCGGCGCCCGCGCCATCGAGGGGACCCGCAAGCCGATCATCGCCGCGGTGGCGGGCTACGCCCTGGGCGGGGGCTGCGAGCTGGCCATGATGTGCGACTTCATCCTGGCCGCCGACACGGCCAAGTTCGGCCAGCCCGAGATCAACCTCGGCGTCGCGCCCGGCATCGGCGGCACCCAGCGCCTGACCCGCCTGGTCGGCAAGTCCAAGGCCATGGACATGATCCTGACCGGCCGGATGATGGGCGCCGAGGAAGCCGAGCGCGCGGGCCTGGTCTCGCGGATCTTCCCGGCCGACACCCTGGTCGACGAGGCCCTGGCGGTGGCCGCCAAGATCGCCGCCCAGTCGCCCCTGGCCACGGCCATGAACAAGGAGCTGGTCAACGCCGCCTACGAGACGACCCTGAGCACGGGCGTCCAGCTGGAGCGGCGCCTGTTCCACTCGCTGTTCGCCTTCGACGACCAGAAGGAAGGCATGGCGGCCTTCGTCGAGAAGCGCAAACCGGCGTTCAAGGGGTCGTGAACGGCCGTTTGAGGGGCGCGCGAGATTATGGCCCGTCTGTGGATTGACCCCGGGCGGTCGTTCCCGTATATCCGCGCGCTCTTGATTTCTCCTGCTTCGCGGCCGCCCGCGCGGCTGTCCGTTTGAAGGTCCGAACTAATGGCCAATAATCCCGGCGCCAAGAAAGCGATCCGCAAGATCGCCCGTCGCACCGAAGTGAACACCGCTCGCCGCTCGCGCGTGCGCACCTTCCTGCGCAAGTTCGAAGACGCCCTGGCCGCCGGCGACAAGGAAGTCGCCAAGGCCGCGTTCATCGAAGCGCAATCGGAACTGATGCGCGCCGTCTCCAAGGGCGTCGTCCACCCCAACACCGGCTCGCGCAAGGTTTCGCGCCTGGCGGCCCGCTTGAAGAAGCTTGATCAGGCCGCTGCCTAATCCAGATTCTCGCCGAACGCTGTTCGGCTAGCGAAATCAAAGACTTAGAGAAGCCGGTCGAGGAAACTCGGCCGGCTTTTTCTATTGCGTTTTTCTAAAGCTCAGATTGTCCACGAGACATTCCGTTGGGTGAACATCGGGCTCTGAAATTGCATTCCCTTGGCCCGCGAGGACGTCTGTCGAGTCAACAGAAATATCCGCCGACGGACTCAAGTTTTCCGTTTGACCGGCCCGGGCCGCTGGCTAATTTGAACGTCTCAACGCTCTTCCAGTCCATGGAGATCACTGGCGGCGGCGGAACCCTTGCGTTCGCCGATTAACCCCCTGTGTCTGCCGGACAATGAAGGCTTGAGACGCGGTCGTGCGCCATGGGGGGCGGCGATCGGGGATGACACGACATATCGAGGCGGTGACCGATGACGACCAAAGGCGGGGTAGTGACCCAAGAGTTTTCGGCTGCGTTCTCCACTGTCGCCGGCGAGCCCGCGGGCGTCGTCTGGAACAAGGTGTGCGTCGTGCTGAAACGCGAACTGGGTGACGCCGCCTTCGGTTCGTGGATCGCGCCCGCCGCCCTGCGTGAAGGCCAGGCCGGCGACGTCGTGGTGGTGACTCCGACCGGGATCGCGCGCGACTGGATTCGCCGCAGCGCGTGGCGTCGCGTCAGCGAGCTGTGGGCCGCCAACGACCCGACCTCGCGTCGCCTGGACCTGAAGTCGCGCCTGGAGTTCGAAGCCGCCGGCGGCGCCGTGAGCGCGCCCGCGTCCTATGAAGCCAAGGCCGAGCCGATCGAGATCGTGCTGCCGGTGTCCAGCGACGTGCCCGCCCTGACTCCCGCCGCCGGCGCCAAGGCGTCGCCCGTCCAGGGCCTGCAGGAACGCTTCACCTTCGACACCTTCGTGCCGGGTCCGGCCAACGAATTCGCCCACGCCGTGGCGCGCCGCGTGGCGAGCTGGGCCGACGGCCACTTCAATCCGGTGCTGTTCCACGGCCCCTACGGCTTCGGCAAGACCCACCTGCTGAACGCCCTGGCCTGGGAGGCCATGCGCCAGGCCCCGACCAAGCGCGTGGTCTACCTGACCGCCGAGCGCTTCCTGTCGACCTTCGTGCGGGCGGTGATGGATCGCCAGACCGCGGCCTTCAAGGAAGAGCTGCGCGGCGCCGACCTGCTGATCATCGACGACGTGCACTTCATCGCCGGCAAGCAGTCCAGCCAGGAAGAGCTGTTCCACACCCTGACCGCCCTGGTCGAGGACGGCCGCCGGGTGGTGTTCTCCTCGGATCGCGCCCCGGCGGCGATGACCGAGATGGACGCGCGCCTGCGCTCGCACCTGCAGGCCGGCCTGGTCTGCGGCCTGGAGCCGGCCGACCGCGCCCTGCGCATCGGCATCCTGGAGCGCAAGCTGCAGGCGCTGTCGCGCCAGCACGGCTTCGACCCGACCCTGCGCACCGAGGTGATGAACTTCCTGGCCGACCGCTTCACCGACAGCGTCCGCGAGCTGGAAGGCGCGCTGAACACCCTGTCGGCCCGGGCCGGCGAAGGCGTCTCGCGCCTGACCCTGGACGAGGTCCAGGCGATCCTGCGTCCGCACCTGCGGGCCGGCGAGAAGCGCATCACCATCGACGACATCCAGAAGGCCACGGCCGAGCACTACGGGATGAAGCAGGCCGACCTGCTCAGCGAGCGCCGCAACCGCGCGATCGCCCGTCCGCGCCAGGCGGCCATGTGGCTGGCCAAGCAGCTGACCACCCGCTCGCTGCCGGACATCGGCCGGCGCTTCGGCGGCCGCGACCACACCACCGTCCTGCACGCCGTGCGCCGCATCGAGGCCCTGCGCGCCGAGGACCCGGCCCTGAGCCAGGACCTGGAGACGATCACCCGCAAGCTGCGGGGGTGAGGGTTTTCGAACGCTGACATGACAAGGGGCCGTCCTTCGGGGCGGCCCTTTTGTTTGTGCGGTGAGCACTTGCCCCCTACGGACCGCTTCGCGGTCGTCTTCCCCCGCAGGGGGAAGAGCGCGAGGCTCCGCCCCCTGCGGGGGCGGACAGGCGGCGAAGCCGCCAGGTGGGGGCAAGTCAGCGAGCCGCCGTCGCCCGTCTCAGCGTGATGTTCACCCGCCCTCCCCCCGGCACGAGGCTCGACGAGCCCGGCAGGATCCGGTCCACCCCGTGGAAGGCCAGCCGCGCCGGTCCCGACAGGCGGCAGACGTCGCCCGACGACAGCCTCAGCGACTTGGTCGGGTCCTTGCGGCTGGTCCCGCCGATCCGGAACACCGCCGTGTCGCCCAGCGAGATCGACAGCACCGGGAAGCGCGGGTCGGCCTCGTCGCGGTCCTGGTGCAGGCCCATGCGGGCGTCGCCGCGATAGAGGTTGATCAGGGCCGAGTCCGGCGGCGTCCCGGGATCGCCCAGCTCCGCCCACAGATCGAGCAGCGCCTGGGGCATGGCCGGCCAGGGCCGTCCGGTGCCCGGATGGCGGTCGGCGTAGCGGTAGCCGGTCTTGTCGCTGGTCCAGCCCAGCGGGCCGAAGCTGGACATGGCCACGCTCATGGCCTTGCCGTAGGCGGTCTCGTAGTGGGCCGGCGGCGCGACGTCGCAGGCCGCCAGGGCCAGGCGCGTCAGATCGTTCTGGACCTTGGGGTCCAGCAATCCGGGCCAGAGGTCGAAACCCGGTAGAACGCTGATCGGCTTAATCATTACGGAGATTTAATGCGCCAGACGCCGTGGGACAGTGTTGGTTTGCGCCCGGGGGCATCCTGCCGAACAATTTTTGCAATCCAAGGCCGTTCATGCGTCGACTTCTCTCCTCCGCGGCTGGCGCCGTGCTCGTTTTTGCCGCCGGTTCGGCTCTGGCCGCCGCCGCTCCCCCCCAAGCCCCGGCGAAGTCGGCCGTCACCGCCGCCAACGTCACGACCCAGCTGCCGCGCGGCGTGGTCCCGACGCACTATGATCTGGCCTTCACGCCCGACGCCGACAAGCTGACCTTCACCGCCTCGGTGAAGATCGCCGTCGAGGTGGTCAAGCCGACCACCACCATCACCCTGCAGGCCGCCGACCTGGAGTTCGCCAAGGTCGAGATGGCCGGGGTCGGCGCGGCCAAGGTCAGCGTCGACGCCGAGGCCCAGACCGCCACCTTCACCTTCGACAAGCCCGTCAGCGCCGGCGCCCACGTCCTGGCCATCGACTACAGCGGCAAGATCTACAAGCAGGCCGCCGGCCTGTTCGCCCTGGACTACGACACCGACCAGGGCAAGAAGCGCGCGCTCTACACCCAGTTCGAGAACAGCGACGCCCGCCGCTTCATCCCCTCGTGGGACGAGCCGTTCTTCAAGGCCACCTACGACGTCCAGGTGACGGTCCCGACCGGCCAGATGGCCATCGGCAACATGCCCATCGCCAAGACCGAGGACCTCCCCGGCGGCAAGTCCAAGGTGACGTTCGCCACCTCGCCCAAGATGTCGACCTACCTGCTGTTCTTCGGCCTGGGCGACTTCGACCGCGCCACCGCCAAGGTCGGCGACGTCGAGATGGGCGTGATCACCAAGAAGGGCGACCTGGCCAAGGCCGACTTCGCCCTGAAGTCCTCGGGTCCGATCCTGCAGTGGTACAACGACTATTTCGGCGCGCCCTATCCGCTGCCGAAGCTGGACCACATCGCCGCCCCCGGCCAGAGCCAGTTCTTCAGCGCCATGGAGAACTGGGGCGCGATCTTCTACTTCGAATACGCCCTGCTTGACGATCCGGCGATCTCCACCCAGGGCGACCGCGAGAACATCTACACCACCGTGGCCCACGAAATGGCCCACCAGTGGTTCGGCGACCTGGTCACCATGCAGTGGTGGGACGACCTGTGGCTCAATGAAGGCTTCGCTTCGTGGATGGAAAGCCGGGCCACCGAGCACTTCCACCCCGAGTGGAACAGCCAGCTGAAATCGGTGGCCAACCGCGAATACGCCATGGGCCTGGACTCGCTGGCCACCACCCACCCGGTGGTCCAGCACGTCGAGACCGTCGACCAGGCCAGCCAGGCCTTCGACGCCATCACCTACGAGAAGGGCGAGGCCGTCATCCGCATGCTGGAGGGCTATGTCGGCCCCGAGGCCTGGCGGGCCGGCGTGCGCGCCTACATCAAGGCCCACGCCCACGGCAACACCCAGACCGACGACCTGTGGATCGAGGTCGAGAAGGCCGCCGGCAAGCCGATCACGGCCATCGCCCACGACTTCACCCTGCAGCCGGGCATCCCGCTGATCACGGTCGACGCCGGCGCCTGCGCCGCGGGCAAGACCCCGGTCACCCTGACCCAGGGCGAATTCAGCCGCGACAAGCCGACCAAGACCCCCCTGGCCTGGCGCGTGCCGGTCTCGGCCCAGGTCGCCGGCTCCAGCAGCGTGGCCAAGACCCTGGTGGTCGGCGGCAAGGGCTCGCTGACCGTCGACGGCTGCGGCCCGGTGGTCGTCAACGCCGGCCAGTCCGGCTACTTCCGCACCCTCTACACGCCCAAGGCCTTCGCCGGCGTCTCGGCCAACTTCTCCAAGCTGCCGGCCATCGACCAGCTGGGCGTGATCTCCGACGCCTGGGCCCTGGGCCTGAACGGCCAGCAGGCCGTCACCGACGCCCTGGACCTGGTCATGGCCACCCCGGCCGACGCCGATCCGCAGGTGTGGGGCAAGGTCGCCGGCGTCCTGACCAATGTCGACGGCATGTACGAGAGCGCGCCGGCCGACCGGGCCGCCTTCCGCAAGCTGGCCATCGCGCGCCTGGCGCCGGTGTTCCAGAAGGTGGGCTGGACGGCCCAGCCGGGCGAGGCCGCTCCAGTGGCCACCCTGCGCACCACCCTGATCAACGCCCTCAGCATCCTGGGCGACCCGGCGGTGATCGCCGAGGCCAAGCGCCGCTACGCCGCCGACAAGACCGACCCGACCGCCGTGCCCGGTCCGCTGCGCAAGGTGATCCTGTCCTCGATCGGCCGCAACGCCGACGCGGCCGCCTGGGACGCCCTGCGCGAACAGGCCAAGGCCGAGAAGACCCCGCTGATCCGCGACCAGCTCTACACCCAGCTGGCCTCGGTCCAGGACGAGGCCCTGGCGGCCAAGGCCCTGGACCTGGCCCTGAGCGGCGAGCCCAGCGAGACCCTGGCGGCCAACATGGTCTCCAAGGCGGCGCAGCTGCACCCCGACCTGGCCTTCGACTACGCCGTCGCCCACAAGGACGCGGTGAACGGCAAGGTCGATGCGGCCTCGGCCACCAAGTTCATCCCGGGCCTGGCGCGCGGTTCGGCCGATCCGGCGATGATCGGCAAGGTCCGCGCCTATGCCGAAGCCAACCTGCCGGCCGGCTCGCGCGGCGAGGCGGAAAAGTCGGTGGCCTCGATCACCGACCGCATCAAGTCGCGCAAGGCCGCCCTGCCGGCGATCACCGCCTGGGTCGCCAAGAAGGGCTGAAAACCCTTGGAAACCTCGGGGGCGAACATGGTCCCTGAGTGGATTCAGCGAACGCGAGGTGAGGCTTTCGGGCCGCTCTTGGCGTCTATCTGACGGAAGGGCCGCGCTTTTTCGAGCGCGGCCCATTTCGTCGCAGGTCAAGATTCCCCTTCATTCGCTGCGGGATTGGGCTTGCAGGCTGGCGCCTATCCCCCATATCGGCTTTCGAAGCGGGGTTGACGGGCTCGTCAACTTCGATTGAACGAACGCTTTCCCTTCGTACGTCGTTGTGTAGACGCCGTCTGGAGGGTGAGGATTTGGATCAACCGTTAGAACGCGACCAGACGGGGACGGCTCGAGAAAAACCGGGGCGCTTGCCTTAAGGCCCTTGTCACCGCCGTCCGCCAATCAGGAGCTGCAGGTCTCAACATGAGCAAGATTATCGGTATCGACCTTGGCACCACGAACTCGTGCGTGGCCATCATGGACGGTAAGACCCCGAAGGTGATCGAGAACGCCGAAGGCGCTCGCACCACCCCGTCGGTCGTCGCCTTCCTCGAAGACGGCGAGCGCCTTGTCGGCCAACCCGCCAAGCGCCAGGCCGTCACCAACCCCACCAACACGCTGTTCGCGATCAAGCGCCTGATCGGCCGCAACGCCAGCGACCCGGTGGTGGAAAAAGACAAGGGCATGGTGCCCTACGAGATCGTCAAGGGCCCGACCGGCGACGCCTGGGTCAAGGCCCACGGCAAGGACTACAGCCCGCAGGAAGTGTCGGCCTTCATCCTTCAGAAGATGAAGGAAGCCGCCGAGACCCACCTGGGCGAGCCGGTGACCAAGGCGGTCATCACGGTTCCGGCCTATTTCAACGACGCCCAGCGTCAGGCCACCAAGGACGCCGGCAAGATCGCCGGCCTTGAGGTCCTGCGCATCATCAACGAGCCGACCGCGGCGGCCCTGGCCTACGGCCTGGAAAAGAACGACGGCAAGAAGATCGCCGTCTACGACCTGGGCGGCGGCACCTTCGACGTCTCGATCCTGGAGATCGGCGACGGCGTCTTCGAAGTGAAGTCGACCAACGGCGACACCTTCCTGGGCGGCGAGGACTTCGACCTGCGCGTCGTCGACTACCTGGCCGACGAGTTCAAGAAGGAACAGGGCGTCGACCTGCGCAAGGACAAGCTGGCCCTCCAGCGCCTGCGCGAAGAGGCCGAAAAGGCCAAGAAGGAGCTGTCGTCGACCGCTCAGTACGAAGTGAACCTGCCCTTCATCTCGATGAATGCGTCGGGTCCGCTGCACCTGAACATCAAGCTGTCGCGCTCCAAGCTGGAAGCCCTGGTCGAAGACCTGATCGCCCGCACCATCGGTCCGTGCGAACAGGCCCTCAAGGACGCCGGCCTGAAGAAGAGCGACATCGACGAAGTCATCCTGGTCGGCGGCATGAGCCGCATGCCCAAGGTGCAGCAAGCCGTGCAGGACTTCTTCGGCCGCGAACCCCACAAGGGCGTGAACCCCGATGAAGTCGTGGCCCTGGGCGCCGCCGTCCAGGCCGGCGTGCTGCAAGGCGACGTCAAGGACGTGCTGCTGCTGGACGTGACCCCGCTCACCCTGGGCATCGAGACCCTGGGCGGCGTGTTCACCCCGCTGATCGAGCGCAACACCACCATCCCGACCAAGCGCTCGCAGACCTTCTCGACCGCCGACGACAACCAGTCGGCCGTGACGATCCGCGCCTTCCAGGGCGAGCGTCCGATGGCCGTCGACAACAAGTTCCTGGGTCAGTTCGACCTGCAGGGCATCCCGCCGGCGCCGCGCGGCGTGCCGCAGATCGAGGTCACCTTCGACATCGACGCCAACGGCATCGTCAACGTCCACGCCAAGGACAAGGCGACCAACAAGGAGCACTCGATCCGCATCCAGGCCAACGGCGGCCTCTCGGACGCGGACATCGAGCGCATGGTCAAGGAAGCCGAGGCCAACAAGGCTTCGGACGAGAAGAAGAAGGCGCTGGTCGAGGCCAAGAACCAGGGCGAGGCCATCGTGCACTCGACCGAGAAGGCCCTGGCAGAGCACGGCGACAAGGTCGGCGCGGCCGAGAAGACCGCGATCGAGACCGGCCTGACCGACCTGAAGTCGGCTCTGGAAGGCGAGGACGTCGAGGCCATCCAGGCCAAGACCCAGGCCCTGATCCAGGCGTCGATGAAGCTCGGCGAGGCGATGTACAACGCCCAGCAGGGCGGCGCTGAAGGCGGCGACGAAGCCGCCGCCGATGACGGCGTCGTCGACGCCGAATTCGAAGAAGTCGACGACTCCAAGCCGTCGGCGTGACCATGGGTCGCGGGGCGGTGCGCGTGACTTCGGTTCCCTCCGCCCCCACCTTCGGGGACAAGGCTTCCGCCTGCCGCTTGCGGCCGGGCGGGAGCGCTCCCACCTCTCTTTCCAACATGGCTAGTGATCGACCCTGACGATGCGCGACTATTACGAAGTCCTGGGCGTGGCCCGTGGCTGCGATGACGCCGCCCTCAAGGCCGCCTTCCGCAAGATGGCCATGGAGCACCATCCTGACCGCAACGGCGGTTGCGAGAACGCGGCTGGTCGCTTCAAGGAAATCAACGAAGCCTATTCGGTGCTGTCGGACGCCCAGAAGCGCGCCGCCTACGACCGCTTCGGCCATGCCGGGGTGAACGGTCCGCAGGGCGGGCCCGGCGGCTTCGGCGGCGCCGACGCCAGCGATATCTTCAACGACGTCTTCGGCGACGTGTTCGGCGAGATGTTCGGCGGCGGCCGCCGCCAGTCGAACGGTCCCCAGCGCGGCCAGGACCTGCGCTACGACCTGGAGATCACCCTCGAGCAGGCCTATGCGGGCGCCGAGGTCGAGATCAAGGTTCCGGCCGCCATCACCTGCGAGGTCTGCGACGGCTCGGGCGCCAAGCCCGGCACCAGCCCGACGGTCTGCGGCTCGTGCGGCGGCGCCGGCCGCGTGCGGGCCACCCAAGGTTTCTTCGCGGTCGAGCGCGCCTGCCCCCGCTGCGGCGGTTCGGGCCGCCTGGTGCTCGACCCCTGCCAGAGCTGCCACGGCCACGGCCAGGTGCGCCGCGAGCGCGTGCTGTCGGTGCGCATCCCGGCCGGCGTCGATGACGGCGCCCGCATCCGCCTGGCCGGCGAAGGCGACGCCGGGGCCCGCGGCGGTCCGCGCGGCGACCTGTACCTCTTCCTGTCGGTGATCCCGCACGAGCTGTTCGAGCGCGACGGCCTGGACCTGTTGTGCACCGTGCCGGTGCCGATGACCGTGGCCGCCCTGGGCGGCGAGATCGAGGCCCCCTGCCTGCTGGGCGGCGAGAACTGCGACGGCAATAGCCGCCAGACCGTCAAGGTCCCGGAAGGTTCGCAGACCGGCAAGACCGTCCGCCTCAAGGGCCGCGGCATGCCTTCGCTGCGCAGCCGCCAGCGCGGCGACCTGGTGGTCGAGCTGTTCGTGGAAACCCCGACCCACCTCTCCGCACGGCAAAAGGAGCTCCTGCAGGAGCTGGCCGGCCTGTGCGGCGAGAAGCAGAACCCCAAGTCGGCCAACTTCGTCGGCAAGGCCAAGCGCTTCTGGGAAGAAGTGACGGGCAACTAGCCCGACGCGCGCGACCGACGTCTCCGATACAAATTCTGGTTGCAAAACCTGAAGATGCATACTCCCATGGCGTGCGCATTCGGCGCAGTGTCAAAGGGGTTGTTCAGTGAAGATTCGTCGGAAATTGGCGTTGTTCGGTGTCGCCGTCGGCCTGGCCGCGGGCATGTCCATGGTCAGCGCGCCGGTCGTCGCCGCGCCCACCTACTGCCAGCAACAGGCCTGGTGGTTCTGCGATCCGTCCTACACCCGCGGCACCACGGAATGGTGGGCCTGCGTCGACAACTACATCGCCAACTGCGTCTACAACGGCTGCATCGAGAACGGCTCGAACCAGTGCGTCGCCAACCGCATGCCCAAAGCCCTGCCGCTGCAGAAGCTGAAGAAGCTCCAGAAGGCCGCCTAGGCTTTCGACGGCCGCCGCCCCCGCGGCGGCCGTCACCGCCCTCGACATCGGCGATCACGGGTCCGCGAGGCCGATCTGGTGGGTTTTCGCGGGATTAGTCCCCAGGGCTTGTGGATATCCCTTGCCGAAGTCTTAACGGAACGCGCGACGCTCTGTACCTTCCGGCCCGATGAACGCCCCCGCCTCCCCCACCGTCCAGACCTATGACGCCACCGGCGCGACGCCGGTGATGCAGCAGTTCTTCGAGATGAAGGCGCGGCAGCCCGACGCCCTGATCTTCTTCCGCATGGGCGACTTCTACGAGCTGTTCTTCGACGACGCCTACAAGGCCGCCGCCGCCCTGGGCATCAGCCAGACCTTCCGGGGCACGCACAACGGCCAGCCGATCCCGATGGCCGGCGTGCCGCAGCACGCGGCCGAGGCCTATCTCTCCAAGCTGATCCGCATGGGCTTCAAGGTCGCCGTCTGCGAGCAGATGGAAGACCCGGCCGAGGCCAAGAAGCGCGGCTCCAAGTCGGTGGTCCGCCGCGACATCGTCCGCGTCGTCACCCCCGGCACCCTGACCGAGGACGGCCTGCTGGACGCCCGGGGCGCCAACCGCCTGGCCGCCGTGGCCGTGCGGGCCGGCCAGGCGGCAGTGGCGGCCGTCGAGCTGTCCACCGGCGAGGTCGAGTGCTTCCTGGTGGCCAAGGACGCCGTGGCGGCGATCCTGGCCGCCCTGGCCCCGTCCGAGACCCTGGTCGCCGACCGCCTGCTGTCGGACGAGCACCTTTCCCAGACCCTGAAGATCTGCGGCGGCTTGATCCAGCCCATGCCCTCGGCCCTGTCCGAGCCCCAGGCGTCGGAGACCCGGGTCAAGCGCCTGTACGGCGTCGACACCCTGGACGGGTTCGGCGGGCTGTCGCCGGCCGAGATCGGGGCCCTGGGCCTGATCGCCGCCCACCTGGAGATGACCCAGGCCGGCAAGCTGCCGGCGCTGCGCGCCCCGCGCCGC
Organism: Caulobacter sp. CCG-8; assembly: GCF_037402475.1. NCBI lineage: Bacteria > Pseudomonadati > Pseudomonadota > Alphaproteobacteria > Caulobacterales > Caulobacteraceae > Caulobacter > Caulobacter sp. CCG-8. The sequence goes on along the minus strand of NZ_JBBEUD010000006.1, from coordinate 32,482 downwards.
GCCGCCGAGGCCGACGTCATGGCCATCGACCCGGCCACCCGCGGCAGCCTGGAGATCGACCGCACCCAGGGCGGCGACCGCAACGGCTCGCTGCTGGCCGCCATCGACCGCACCGTCACCGCCGGCGGCGCCCGCCTGCTGGCCTCGCGCCTGGCCCGGCCGCTGCTGGACCCAGCCGCCATCGACGCCCGCCTGGACGCGGTGGAGTGGTTCGTCGACCACCGCAGCCTGCGCGAACGCCTGCGCGAGGTGCTCAAGGGCGCCGGCGACATGGCCCGCGCGCTTTCCCGCCTGGCCCTGGGCCGGGGCGGTCCGCGCGACCTGGGCTGCCTCAAGGACGGCCTCAAGACCGGCGAGAAGCTGGCCGGCATGGTCGGCGGCTCGGGCGACCCGCTGTCGCCGCCGCCCGCCGAGCTGGAAGGGGCGCTGAAGGCCCTGACCCCGTCGCTGCAGGAGGGCCTGTCGCGCCTGCTGGCCCAGCTGGAGCAGGGCCTGGGTCCCGACCTGCCGGCCCTGGCCCGCGACGGCGGCTTCGTGGCCCCCGGCGTCCGTCCCGAACTGGACCAGGCCCGGGCCCTGCGCGACGACAGCCGCCGCGTTGTCGCCGCGCTCGAGGCCCGCCTGATCCAGGAAAGCGGCGTGCCGCTGAAGATCCGCCACAACGGCGTCCTGGGCTATTTCGTCGAGGCCACGGCCGGCAAGGCCGACCCGCTGTTCCAGCCGCCGCTGAACGCCACCTTCATCCACCGCCAGACCCTGGCCAACCAGGTGCGGTTCACCACCGTCGAGCTGGCCGACCTGGACGCCCGCATCGCCCAGGCCGCCGAGCGGGCCCTGGCCATGGAGGTCGCGGCCTTCGAGGACTGGCGCGCCGAGGCCGTGGCCCTGGCCGAGCCGATCCAGCTGGCCGCCGAGGCCCTGGCCCGGCTGGACGTCGCCGCCGCCCTGGCCGAGTGGTCGGAAGACGCCGGGGCCGTGCGCCCCATCGTCGACCGGTCCCTGGCCTTCGACGCCAAGGCCGCCCGCCACCCGGTGGTCGAAGCCGCGGTCAAGCGCGCCGGCGACCCCTACACCCCCAACGACTGCCGCCTGGACGCGGCGGGGGACATCGGGGCGCGGCTGTCGATCGTCACCGGCCCGAACATGGCCGGTAAGTCGACCTTCCTGCGCCAGAACGCCTTGCTGGCCATCCTGGCCCAGTCGGGCTGCTACGTGCCGGCCAAGAGCCTGCGTCTCGGCGTGGTCGACCGCCTGTTCAGCCGCGTCGGGGCCGGCGACGACCTGGCCCGGGGCCGCTCGACCTTCATGATGGAGATGGTCGAGACCGCCGCCATCCTGACCCAGGCCAGCCCGCGCAGCCTGGTGATCCTGGACGAGATCGGCCGGGGCACGGCCACCTATGACGGCCTGGCCATCGCCTGGGCCTGCGCCGAGGCCCTGCACGACGTCAACCGCTGCCGCGCCCTGTTCGCCACCCACTATCACGAGCTGGCCACGCTGGAGACGCGGATGGCCCACGTCTCGAACCTCAGCCTGCGGGCCAAGGAGTGGAACGGCGACCTGGTGTTCCTGCACGAGGCGGCCGCCGGCCCCGCCGACCGCTCCTACGGGGTGCAGGTGGCCAAGCTGGCCGGCGTGCCGCCCCAGGTGGTGGCCCGCGCCAAGGAGGTGCTGGACCGGCTGGAGAGCAAGACCGAGTCGCCGGCCAAGCTGGACGAGCTGCCCCTGTTCGCCGCCTCCGCGCCCGTCGCGGCGCCTGTTCAGGCGGCGCCCAGCCGCACGGACGCGGCGCTGGAGGAGCTGGACGTCGACGGCATGAGCCCGCGCGAGGCCCTGGACGCCCTTTACCGTCTTAAGGCTCTGCTCAAGGCTTGAGATCATATAGGTAGGGCGCGGGTCGCCTCGCCGGGTTTTTGGTCGGGTTCGGCGATCGCGTTCCGCAAGCCTATATTGGTGCCATGCCCCGTCGCCTCCGCCCTACCCCGCTGGAACATGTCGTCGACGGCCACGCCCTGCGCGCGCGCCTGTCGGCCGCCGCCCTCGACCTGATCGGCGACGAGGCCGGCCAGCGGGCCCGCGCCATCGAGATCCTGAAACAGGCGCTGTTCCGCGGCCGGATGATCGCCAAGGAGCGGCTGGAGAACGGGGCCGGCGGCCTGGAGACGGCCCGCCTGCTCAGCGGCGTCACCGACGAGGTGATCACCGCCCTCTACGACTTCACCACCGTCCACGTGTTCCGGGCCCGCAACCCCACCGAGGGCGAGCGCCTGTGCCTGCTGGCCGTGGGCGGCTACGGCCGGCGCACCCTGGCGCCGTTCTCGGACATCGACCTGCTGTTCCTGCGCCCCTACAAGCAGACGCCGCACGCCGAGAGCGTGATCGAGTACATGCTGTATGCGCTGTGGGACCTGGGCTTCAAGGTCGGCCACGCCTCGCGCACGGTCGAGGAGTGCGTCAAGCTCTCCAAGGAAGACTACACGATCCGCACCTCGATCCTGGAGGCCCGCCGGCTGACTGGCGACGAGCGCCTGGGCGAGGAGCTGAAGAAGCGCTTCCGCGACGACGTCATGAAGGGCACCGGCGCGGCCTTCGTCGCCGCCAAGCTCAAGGAGCGCGACGACCGCCAGGCCCGGGCCGGCGCCAGCCGCTACATGGTCGAGCCCAACGTCAAGGAGGGCAAGGGCGGCCTGCGCGACCTGCACACCCTGATGTGGATCGCCGAGTACCTGCACCCGGTCGACCGGCCCGAGGACGTGTTCAAGCTGGAGGTGTTCGACCGCCGGGAGGCCAAGGGCTTCATCCGCGCCTTCGACTTCCTGCACGCCGTGCGCGCCCACCTGCATTTCGCCACCGGCCGTCCGGAAGAGCGCCTGACCTTCGACCTGCAGCCCGAGATCGCCCGCCGCATGGGCTACGGCGACCGCGGCGACGCCCCGGCGGTGGAGCGCTTCATGCGCCGCTACTTCCTGGTGGCCAAGGAGGTCGGGGCCCTGACCCGCGCCTTCTCGGCCAAGCTGGAGGCCGAGCACTTCAAGCACGAGCCCCGGGGCATCTCGCGGTTCCTGCCCGGCGGCGGCAAGCCCAAGCGCAAGGCCCTGGACGTGGCCGGCTTCTACGAGGACGGCGGCCGCCTGAACATCGACGGCCCGCAGGTGTTCGAGGCCGACCCGGTCAACCTGATCCGCCTGTTCAAGACCGCCGACGACCGCGACCTGGACCTGCATCCGGACGCCTTCACGGCCGTGACCCGCAACCTGCACCTGATCACCTCGAAGGTCCGCCGCGATCCGCTGGCGACCCGGGCGTTCCTGGACCTGCTGGCCTACGGCAAGCGCAGCTACCGCACCCTGACCCTGATGAACGACGCCGGCGTGCTGGGCCGGTTCATCCCCGAGTTCGGGCGGGTCGTGGCCCAGATGCAGTTCAACATGTACCACTCGTACACGGTGGACGAGCACACCCTGCGGGCCGTGGGCCTGATCGGCGACATGGCCGCCGGCCGCCTGGTCGACGACCACCCGCTGGCCGTCTCCATCATGCCGCTGATCGAGGACCGCGAGGCCCTGTTCCTGGCCATGCTGCTGCACGACACCGGCAAGGGCGGGGTCGGCGGCCAGGAGAAGGCCGGGGCCCGCAGCGCCCGCAGCGCCTGCGAGCGCCTGGGCGTGGAGCGCACCAAGGTCGAACTGGTGGCCTGGCTGGTCGAGAACCACCTGGTCATGAGCGACTTCGCCCAGAAGCGCGACGTGGCCGATCCGGGCACCGTGGCCGCCTTCGCCCGCATCGTCGAGAATCCCGAGCGCCTGCGCCTGTTGCTGGTCATCACCGTGGCCGACATCCGCGCCGTGGGGCCGGGCGTGTGGAACGGCTGGAAAGGCCAGCTGCTGCGCGAGCTCTACAACGCCACCGAGGCGGTGTTCCGGGGCGGTCGCGGCAGCGACGCCGCCGCCAGCGTCCAGCGCCACCAGGAGGCCGCCGCCGAGCAGGCCCGCGACGTTCTGGTCCAGGCCGACCCCGCCGCCCAGGGCTGGGCCCAGGCGATGGAGGCGGCCTATTTCGGCGCGTTCTCGCTGGACGACCTGAAGGCCCACGCCGAGCTGGCCCGCCGCGCGGCGATCCAGGGCGGGGCGGCCGCCGAGGGCCGGGTGCCGGCCGGCGCCAACGCCGCCGAGATCGTCATCGCCGCCAAGGACCGGCGCGGCCTGTTCGCCGACCTCGCCCTGGCCATCTCCTCGCTGGGCGGCAACGTCGTCGGCGCCCGGGTCTTCACCTCGCGCCAGGGCCAGGCCCTGGACGTCTTCCATGTGCAGGACGTGACCGGTGCGGCCCTGGGCTGCGAGAACCCCCGGGCCCTGCGCCGCCTGGCCGACGCCCTGGAGGCGGCCGGCCGCGGCGAGCCGGTGGCCGTCGAGCCCCGGCGCGGCGCGGAGCTGTCGCGCACCGCCGCCTTCTCGATCGCCCCGACCGTGGTCGTCGACAACGAGGCGTCCAACGAGGCCACGGTGGTCGAGGCCTCGGGCCGCGACCGGCCTGGTTTGCTGCAAGCTTTGGCCCGCACCCTGGCCGACAACGGCCTGTCCATCCAGTCGGCCCACATCGACGGCTACGGCGAGCGGGCGGTCGACGCCTTCTACGTCCAGACGTCCGAGGGCGGTAAGGTCGAGGACGCCAAGAAGGTCTCGGCCCTGAAGGCCGACCTGCTGGCGGCCCTGGAGCAGAACGAGGCCGGCGCGCCGAACACCCGCCCGGGCCTGAAGCGGGCGCGGGCCAGCGTGGCGCGGTAGCAGAGGCTAGACGATCTCGACCGATACGACCTTGAATACGCCGTCGTCGCTGATCTCTCCCAGATGAATAAATGCGGAGAGGCAATCCGAGAACTCGTCGGATAGAGCTAACCCTTCTTTGTCGTAGTCATTTACCGCGACGAGCGTCAGTACGCCGTCGTTGAAGGAACAAGTGACCTGCTGATGCCAGGTCCGTTCCTCGCGAAAATGCTGCTCGATGTCTTGTGCCGCCTCCGGGCCGGCTGCCGCGCTGATGCCCCCGGCGATCATCGTGATCTTGAACATGCTTACCTTTGCTTCGCGCGAGCCAGCATCCGTCCCGGATGAGACCGCGCCTTAAATCCTTGGTGGATCGGAGCTCTGGCGTCTGACCGTGTCAAGGACGACGCCGGCAAACTCGGCTTTCCCTCCCCCTTGTGGGGAGGGTGGACGCGAAGCGGACAGGTGGGGGATCGGTGCAGGGTGGTGGGGAGCTTGAATTGCTGAGCCGGCAGGCCCCATTCGACCCCGGCCGCCAGGGTCACCCTCCCCACGAGCGGGAGGGAAACGCCCAACTTGCTTGCTCAAGCTTGCCGCACCGCTAACATCGCCGCCATGAAGCGCTTCGCTCCCCTGGCCCTGGCCGTCGTCGTCGCCTCCAGCCTGGTCCTGGCCCTGGGGTTCGACGCCCGGGCGCAGATCCATCGGCAGATCTACCCCGCCCCGACCGCGCCGCTCAGCCTGTCGGGCCTGCCCGAGGGGGCGGCGTTCGTGACGGTGACCACGGCCGACGGCGTGGTGCTGAAGGGGATCGAGGTCCCCCCGCGCGACGGCAAGCCGACCTTCCTGATGTTCCACGGCAACGGCTCGGCCGCCTCGCGCAGCATCGACTGGCTGGCGCCGCTGATCGCCGAGGGCTACGGCGTGGTCGCGACCGAATATCGCGAGTACAGCGGCAATCCGGGCCGGGCCAGCGAGACGGGCCTGGCCGCCGACGCGGACGCCTTCTACGCCCGGGCCCGCACGGTGGCCGGCGGCGGCAAGCTGATCGTGGTCGGCCACAGCCTGGGCGGCGGGGTGGCCCTGGGCCTGTCGCGGCGCCAGACCCTGGACGCCCTGGTGACGATCGGCACCTTCTCCAGCCTGAGCGACATGGCTCCGGCCTTCGTCCGGCCGCTGCTGACCGACCGCTACGACAACAAGGGCGCCGTCGCCATGCTGGACGAGCCCTATTACCTGGTCCACGGCGACGCCGACGAGGTGGTGCCCTTCGCCCAGGGCAAGGTCCTGCAGGCGACGGCCGTGGCCGACCATCGCCGGGGTGCGATGTTCACGGTCCACGGCGCCGGCCATGCCCCGGACACGCCGACCGTGGCGGCGATCCTGCGGGCCGTGGTCGCCAAGACCGAGGCTGGCGGCGGGCCGATCAAGGCCGAACTGCCCGGTTCGGTGGCGCTGGCGCCGTTCTAGGGTCGGTGGCTCGCCCTCTTGTCCACACCTGACGGCTTCGCCGTCTGTCCGCCCCCGTAGGGGGCGGAGCCTCACGCTCTTCCCCCTCCGGGGGAAGACGACCGCGAAGCGGTCCGTAGGGGGCAAGCGGGCGGTGCACGGAAAACCCTCGGCGAATCCCCAAGCCCTCGCTTGACGGCCCACCATCCAGCCCGCAGAAGCCATTCGTGACCGACAGCGCCCCCCCGAACGCCCCCACCCCGCAGACCGCCCCCGCCAAGAAGACCGGCGGGCTGCTGAAGTCGTCGATGATCTATTCCGGCCTGACCCTGATCAGCCGGTTCATGGGCTTCGCCCGCGACCTGGCGGTCTCGTACCGGATGGGGGCCAGCGCCACCCCGGCGGCCGACGCCTACAACGCCGCCCTGGCCTTCCCGAACCTGTTCCGCCGGTTCTTCGCCGAGGGGGCCTTCGCCGCCGCCTTCGTGCCGGCCTACGCCAAGTCGCTGCAGCGCGACGGCGAGGAGAAGGCCGACATCCTGGCGGCCGACGCCATGGCCACCCTGGCGGCCTCGACGATCATCATCACCGTGATCTGCCAGCTGGCCATGCCCTGGCTGATGATGCTGATCAGCCCCGGCTTCGGCTGGGGCACCGAGAAGTACAAGCTGGCGGTGCTGCTGACCCAGATCACCATGCCCTACCTGCCGTGCATGGCCATCGTGGCGCACCTGTCGGGGGTGCTGAACGCCCGCGACCGCTTCATCCTGTCGGCCGGCGCGCCGATCCTGCTGAACATCTTCACCCTGGCTTTCATCCTGCCGCAGACCAGCGCCGTGGGGGCCGCGACCTGGGGCTCGGCGGGCGTGGTCGTGGCCGGCGTCGCCCAGGCGGCCCTGCTGACCTGGGGCGTCAACAGGTCCGGCGCCCAGGTGCACTGGCGGCTGCCGCGCCTGACGCCCGAGGTGCGCGAGCTGATCGGCAAGGCCATCCCCGGCGCCCTGGCGGCCAGCGCCACCCAGGTCAACATCTTCATCTCCGGCAACCTGGCCAGCCACGTGCCCGGCGGCCGCTCGTGGCTGGCCACCGCCGACCGCCTGTACCAGCTGCCGCTGGGCCTGGTGGGGGTGGCGATCGGCGTGGCCCTGCTGCCGCGCCTGTCGCGGGCCGTGAACAGCGGCGACGGCGACGACGCCCAGAGCGCCATGGACCAGGCGATCACCCTGGCCATGGCCCTGACCATCCCCGCCGCCGCGGCCCTGGTCGCCATGCCCGGCTTCCTGTCGGACGCCCTCTACACGCGCGGCCAGTTCACCCCCTTCGACGCCAGCCAGACGGCGGCGGCGCTGTTCTTCTACGGCCTGGGCACCCCGGCCTTCGTGCTGCAGCAGCTCTATTCGCGGGCCTTCTTCGCGCGCGGCGACACCAAGAGCCCGATGCGCTTCGCCCTGATCTCGGTGGCGCTGAACATCGGCCTGGGCATCGCCCTGTTCAACCTGATGGGCGTGAAGGGCATCGCCGCGGCCACGGCCGTGGCCTCGTGGATCAATGTCGGCCAGATGGCCTTCGGCCTGTCGCGCAAGGGGCACTACAACCCCTCGCTCCAGACCTGGTCGCGGGTGAGCCGCATCCTGGCGGCCAGCGTGGCCATGGGCGGGGCCCTGGCGGCGGCCTCGCACTGGCGGCCGCTGATCGAGGCGCCGCTGCGCGAGCTGGGCCTGCGCGGCCACACCCTGGGCGCCAAGGAGTTCGCCCTGCTGCTGACCGTGCTGGTCGGCGGGGCGCTCTATCCGCCCCTGGTCCTGCTGTTCGGCGGCGTGACGCCGTCGGAGGTCAAGGGCCTGCTCAAGCGGGGCAAGGCGTAGGATCGGGAACATGCCCTCGGGCGTGTCCCCAAGTCCTGGCTCGGTGCGCGAACATGGGGACACGCGACGAGCGCATGTCCCCGGCTCGGGCCTTGCCCTTCAAGCCCCGGCCCGGTAACCAGCGTGAATGGCTCCGATCGGTTCTTCCGCGCCGCGATGGCGCAGCTTCCTCTGATCCCGACCGCCGCGTTCCGCACGCGGCTCGCGTTCCCACGCGTCCGCCATACCGCTTTCGATATCCAAGGCTGAAGCCATGACCGACCACACCCCTGTCCCCTACACGGGCCCCACCCGCGTGCTCTCTGGCGTCCAGCCGTCCGGCGCCCTGCACCTGGGCAACTATCTCGGCGCCCTGGTGAAGTTCGCCCGCCTGCAGCACGAGATGGACACCTTCATCTTCGTGGCCGACCTGCACGCCATCACCGTGTGGCAGGAGCCCGAGGCCCTGGCCCAGCAGACCCGCGAGATCGCCGCCGCCTACCTGGCCGCCGGCCTCGACCCGAAGAAGGCGACGATCTTCCCGCAGTCGGCGGTGCGCGAGCATTCCGAACTGGCCTGGATCTTCCAGTGCGTGGCCCGCCTGGGCTGGCTGGACCGCATGACCCAGTTCAAGGAGAAGAGCGGCAAGCACAAGGAGCGCAGCTCGGTGGGGCTCTACACCTATCCGGTGCTGCAGGCGGCCGACATCCTGGTCTACAAGGCCACCCACGTGCCGGTGGGCGAGGACCAGAAGCAGCACCTGGAGCTGACCCGCGACATCGCCGGCAAGTTCAACCACGACTTCGGGGTGCAGGGCTTCTTCCCGCAGCCCGAGCCGCTGATCCAGGGCCCCGGGGCGCGGATCATGAGCCTGCGCGACGGCTCGGCCAAGATGAGCAAGTCCGACCCGTCGGACTACAGCCGCATCAACCTGACCGACGACGCCGACGCCATCGCCGGCAAGGTCAAGAAGGCGCGCACCGACCCGGAGCCGCTGCCCGAGACCCTGGACGAGCTGTCGGCTCGCCCCGAGGCCGACAACCTGGTGGGCATCTTCGCGGCGCTGTCGGGCCGGACCAAGGCCGAGGTGCTGGCCGACTACGCCGGCAAGGGCTTCGGGACCTTCAAGCCGGCCCTGGCCGAGCTGGCGGTCGAGAAGCTGGCCCCGGTCGGCGAGACCATGCGCCGCTACCTGGCCGATCCGGCCGAGATCGACGCCATCCTCAAGGCCGGCGCCGAGCGGGCCTCCGAGGTCGCCGCGCCGACCGTGGCCGAGGTGAAGAAGCTGGTCGGGTTCTGGGGAGCCTGAGGACCGTCACGCGGCAGGCCCAGCTCCAAACCTGGGCGCCGCGTGAAGCTTCCTTGAAATCGCCATGGCCACGCTTGCAAGGCGTGGCCGGGCGCGACTAGGACCTGTCGCAGGGTCGGGGCTTTTTAGCGATCGCGTGAGCGTGTCGCAGGAGCGCTCGATGCTGCATCGTAACGATATCGATGGCCTGCGGGCCGTCGCCATCCTCCCGATCCTTCTCTTCCACGCCGGCCTGACCCAGATGTCGGGCGGATTCATCGGCGTCGACATCTTCTTCGTCATATCCGGCTTCCTGATCACCTCGATCATCGTCCGGGAGGCCAAGACCGGCGCGTTCTCGCTGGCGACCTTCTACAAGCGGCGGGTGGTGCGGATCTTCCCCGCGCTGTTCGTCACCCTGGCGCTGGTGCTGCTGGCCGGCTGCCTGCTGATGCTGCCCAGCGAGGTCGCGCCCCTGGGCGAGAGCGCGGCGGCGGCGGGCGGCTTCGTCTCCAACATCTACTTCTGGAAGACGGCCGACTATTTCGCCGGCTCGGCCGACCTGAAGCCGCTGCTCCACACCTGGTCGCTGGGCGTGGAGGAGCAGTTCTACATCTTCTACCCGCTGATGATCATGTTCGTGCTGCGCTTCCTCAAGCGCTGGCTGGCCCTGGCCATCGGCCTGGTGACGCTGGGCTCGTTCGCCGTGAGCCTGGTGCTGGTGGCGATCGGCCCGAACGCCGCCTTCTACCTGCTGCCCAGCCGGGCCTGGGAGCTGGGGATCGGCGGTCTCGTTGCCGTCGGCGCCTTCCCCGCCCTGCGCGGGGCCTGGCTGCGGGCCCTCGCGCCGCTGCTGGGCGCGGTCCTGATCGCGGCGGGCCTGGCCTTCATCCGCGCCGACAGCCCGTTCCCGGCCCCCTGGGCCCTGCTGCCCTGCCTGGGCGCGGCGCTGATCATCGCCTATGGCGAAGGCTCGTTCGTGGGGCGGGCGCTGTCGATCCAGCCGCTCCGCTGGATCGGCGCGATCTCGTATTCGCTGTACCTGCTGCACTGGCCGATCATCGCCTTCTATCGGCTGCAGACGGGCATCAGCCTGACCCCGGTGGAATCGTCCTGCCTGGTCGCGGCCAGCATCGCGGCGGCCGCCCTGTCGTACTACCTGGTCGAGCAGCCCGTCCTGCGCCGGTTCCGGAGCGGCCCGGCCGGCAAGATCCTGGGCGTCGGGACCGTCGCCCTGGCGGCCGGCCTGGCGGCGTCGGCGGTGGTGGCGGTCAACGCCGACAACTGGCGGACCTATACCCCCGAGGCCAAGCGGATCATGAGCTACGCCCGCTATGTCGGCACCGAGGAGCACACCTACCAGTACCGCCCGGACCGGTGCTTCATCGAGAGCACCAGCCGCCGCGGCTTCGATCGCGCCTTCTGCCTGAAGCACAGCCCCGACAAGCCCAACCTCGTCGTCCTGGGCGACAGCCATGCGGCCCAGTACTGGCGGGCGATCGCCCTGCGCTTCCCCGACAAGAACGTGATGCAGGCCACCGCCTCGGGCTGCCGTCCGACCCTGCACACCCAGGGCGAGAAGCGCTGCACCGACCTGGTGGGCTACGTGCTGGGCGACTTCCTGGCCCGGGGCGGCGCCGACGCCGTGGTGCTGTCGGGCCGCTGGAAGGACAGCGACGTGGCCAATCTCGTGGAGACCGTGCGCTTCCTGAAGTCCAAGCACATCCCGGTCACCGTCATCGGCCCGACCGTGGAATACGACGGCGAGTTCCCCGAGATCCTGGCCCGCGCCCTTCTGCAGGACGGGCGCGGATCGGTCTCCACCCTGCGCCTCACCCAGCCCAAGACCATGGACGAGAAGCTGGGCGCGCTGATGAAGGCCGAGGGCGTGCCCTATGTTTCCGAGCAGAACATCGAGTGCCCCGCCGACCGCTGCATGGCCTTCGCCCCCGGCGAGGTGCCGTTCCACTTCGACTACGGGCACATGCCGCTGAGCGCGGCGCGCTACGTGATCTCCCGGGCCAACATCTAGAGCCGGCTGGGAATCCGCACCGGCAGGCTCTCGTAACCCTTCACGAAGCTGGAATAGACCCGCTTGGGCTCGCCCATGACCTCGATCTTCGGGAAGCGCTTGAGGATCTCCTCCCAGATGATCTTCAGCTGCAGCTCGGCCAGGCGGTTGCCCACGCAGCGGTGGATGCCGAAGCCGAACGACAGGTGGCGGCGGGCCTGCGGGCGGTCGATCAGGAAGGCGTTCGGGTTGTCGATGACGGTGTCGTCGCGGTTGCCCGAGACGTACCACATCACGACCTTGTCGCCCTTCCTGATGGTCTTGCCCGACAGCTCGAAGTCCTCGATGGCCGTGCGGCGCATATAGGCCAGCGGGGTCTGCCAGCGGATGATCTCCGAGACCATGTTGGGGATCAGCGACGGGTCGGCCCGCAGCTTGGCCTCTTCCGCCGGGTTCTGGCTGAGGGCCAGCAGGCCGCCGGTGATCGAGTTGCGGGTGGTGTCGTTGCCGCCGACGATCAGCAGGATGATGTTCCCCAGGTACTCGAACGGCGGCATGTTCCGCGTGGCCTCGCCGTGGGCCAGCATCGAGATCAGGTCGTTGCCCGGCTCGGTCGAATTGACCCGCTGGTTCCACAGCTCGGTGAAATAGGCCAGGCACTCCATCAGCTCGGCCCGGCGCTGCTCCTCGGTGTCGACGATGCCGGCGCCCGGCACGGCGGTGGAGACGTCGGACCAGCGGGTCAGCTTGCGGCGCTCTTCCCACGGGAAGTCGAACAGGGTGGCCAGCATCTGGGTGGTCAGTTCGATCGACACCTTGTCGACCCAGTCGAAGGTCTCGCCGATCGGCAGGTTGTCGAGGATCCCGCCCACGCGTTCGCGGATCGTGCCCTCCAGCAGCGCCAGGTTCACCGGCGAGACGATCGGGCTGACGGTCTTGCGCTGGATGTCGTGCTTGGGCGGGTCCATGGCGATGAACATCGGCAGGACGAAGTCCTCGTCGAAGTTCCGGATCGTGATGCCGCCGAAGCTGCTGTCCGACGAGAACACCTGGTGGGTGGTGTCGACGGTCATGATGTCGTTGTAGCGGGTGATCGACCAGTAGGGCCCGTGCTCGCTCTGCGCGCAGTAGTGCACCGGGTCCTCGGCCCGCAGCCGCTCGAAGAACGGCCAGTGGGCGTCGGCCTGGAACAGGGCGGGATCGGCGACGTCGATCTCCTTCAGGGGCATCGAATAGGCCCGGGCGCGCGCCGCCTCCTTCTGGGCGTCGGCCGACAGATCGATGGCTCCGTCGCTCATGGCGACCTCCCAAGAAAATGAACAAGCAAACAACTGTTTCGAGGATGGAGCCATAACGCGGTTCGTTTGTCACGATGACGCAAGCGGCACCCGGCCTCTTGCCCGGGGGGCGCCGAAGGTCCATTTCTCCGGCATGTTCATCCAGACCGAAACCACGCCCAACCCCGAGGTCCTGAAGTTCCTGCCCGGCCGCGAAGTGCTGGGCGAGGGCGCTCGGGAATTCCGCACCGCCGAGGAAGGCGACGCCTCGCCCCTGGCCGAGGCCCTGTTCCGGCTGGGCGACGTCGACCGCGTGTTCTTCGGCCCGGACTTCCTGACCGTGACCAAGGCCGAGGGCGCGGAGTGGCCGCACCTGAAGGCGCCGATCCTGGCCGCCATCATGGACCACTTCACCAGCGGCCGCCCCCTGCTGCTGGACCAGATCGAGAGCGGCCACGACGAGGACGGGGTCTACGACGAGGAGACCTCGCAGATCATCGCCGAGATCAAGGACCTGCTGGACACCCGCATCCGCCCGGCCGTGGCCCAGGACGGCGGCGACATCGTGTTCTCCAAGTTCGAGCCGGCCACCGGCGTGGTCTGGCTGCACATGCGCGGCGCCTGCTCGGGCTGCCCGTCGTCCTCGGCCACGCTGAAGGCGGGCGTCGAGAACATGCTCAAGCACTATGTGCCCGAAGTGACCCGGGTGGAGCAGACGCTCTAGGACCCCTCGGCGTGCGCGCGCCTATCGTGCGCGCCTGGGCAAGGGAATGCGTCCTGGGCGCCTTGCCAGCGCGGTTCCGCGTCCTTATCGTAACTGTATAAGTTGCAATTATATCGCCCATAAGGATCGCTGATGGCCAAGCTCGCCGACACGGCTCTCGACCAACTGTTCACGACGGCCCGCACCCACAACGGCTGGAGCGACACGCCCATCCCCGAAGCCGTCCTGCGCGAGCTGTACGATCTGGTGAAGTTCGGTCCGACCGCCGCCAACAGCACGCCGGCGCGCTTCGTGTTCGTGCAGAGCCCGGACGCCAAGGCCCGCCTGGCGGCCCTGTCGTCGGGCTCGAACGGGGCCAAGATTCTCAAGGCGCCGGTGACGGTGATCGTCGGCTACGACCTGGACTTCCCCGAGACCCTGCCCAAGCTGTTCCCCAACGCGCCGGGCGCCAAGGACTGGTTCCCCGATCCCGTGACCAAGGAGTGGGGCGCGCTGCGCAACAGCTCGCTGCAGGGCGGCTACTTCATCCTGGCCGCGCGGGCCCTGGGCCTGGACACGGGCCCGATGTCGGGCTTTGACAACGCCGCCGTCGACAAGGAATTCTTCGCCGGGACGAACATCAAGTCGAACTTCATCGTCTCGATCGGCTACGGCACCGAAGAAAACCTCTTCCCGCGCAACCCGCGCCTGGACTTCGAGGAAGCGGCGAAGATCGTCTGATCCCGCTCTGAGCATCCAATCGTTGTCATCCCGGAAAGCGCGCAGCGCTTGTCCGGGACCCAGGGGCGGCCGCACCGCTTCCACCCAGTCCCCTGGGTCCCGGACAGCCCCTGCGGGGCTTCCGGGATGACAACCGTTTGTGCTGGTGGCGAACCCTCGGGGCTGGGTGCTAGAACGCACCCATGACCCAGCGCCTCGCCCTGATCGCCGCCCCGCTGCTGCTGCTCGCCGCCTGCGGCCCCGCCAAGCAAGCCGACAAGGCCCCGCCGGCCGCCTCGAGCGCCGAAGTCCCCAAGTCCGGCCCCGTCGCCGTCGCGGTCACCCCCTATGTCGGCGGGCCGCTGCACGTGCGCGCCGACGGCGTGGGGCCGATCACCGGCGAGACGGCCTTCGACGAGGCCACCATCAAGGCCCTATTCCCCAAGGCGGTGGTCAAGAGCGCCTTCATCCACACCGGCGAGGGCCCGCCCGGACCGATCCTCACCGTCGAGCAGGACAACACGCCGCTGCTGGAGATCGGCAAGGGCGCCGAGGGCGGCATCGGCGAGATCCGCCTGGCCGGCGGTCCCGTCGAGGGCCCCAAGGGCGAAGCCCTTCTCGCGAAGTGGGGCGACCTCGGTTTCGACATCGTCCAGTGCCGGGCCGGAGAGGGCCGCACGGTCAACCAGGCCGTCTGCGTGCGCCCCGAGGCCCCGACCGTGGCCTATGTGTTCGGCGTGCCCGGCTGGACCAAGGGCGGCCTGCCGCCGGTCGAGGTGCTGAAGGCCAAGGGCCAGCTGAACGAATTCGTCTGGCGTCCGGCCGAGCAGGCGGCCGTCGGCGCGGCCTGATCCGATGTTCCGACGCCTGATCCTCGCCGCCCCGCTGCTGGCCCTGGCCGCCTGCGGCCCGGCGGGCAACGCCCAAGCCGACAAACCGCAAGCCGGCAAGGCCGCCTCGTCGGCCGCGTCCGCGCCCGCCGTGATGACGCGCAAGACCGCCGACGGCGCGGTCGACCGCTTCACGCCCTATGCGGGCGGGCCGCTGGCCCTGGACGAGTTCTCGGTGGGGCCGATCATGGCCCAGACGGAATTCTCGCTCGACGCCATCCAGCAGCGCTTCCCCAAGGCCAAGGTCACGCCCTGGAACCTGGCCAAGGACCCCGGCGCGCCGTCCTACCTGGCGGCCATCCGGGTCAGGCAGGGCGACGGGCTCGTGGAGGTCTCGGCCAATCCCGGCACGCGCACCGTCGGCGATATCCGCATCACCGGCGGCACGCCCCAGGGCCCGCGCGGCGAGACCCTGGGCATGAAGTGGGCGGACGCCGACATGGACTATCCGCGCTGCTGGATGGGCAAGGACCTCGACGCCCACGCCGTGATCTGCACCCAGCCCGGCGAGCCCGTGCTGCGCTACATCTTCGCCGTGCCCGGCTGGACCCAGGAGACGATGCCGTCCGAGGCCGTGCTGCGCGAGAAGGCGACGCTGCGCGCGTTCTTCTGGCGTGGCGGGGCGCCCGTCCAGTGATCCTCTCGATAGACACCTGCCTGGCCGCCAGCTCGGTCGCCATCCTGGACGGCGACACGGTCCGCGCGGCCCGCAGCGAGCCCATGACCCGCGGCCACCAGGAGCGCATCGCCGTCATCGCCCGCGAGGTCGCGGCGGAGGCCGGCGTGACGTTCGTCGGCCTGACCCGCATCGCCGTCACCGTCGGCCCCGGCTCGTTCACCGGCCTGCGAGTGGGGCTGTCGTTCGCCAAGGGCCTGGCCACGGCCCTGTCGATCCCCTGCGTGGGGGTCAACACCCTGGAGGCCCTGGCCGCCTCGGCCCCAAGGGAGAATGGCGTCTCCGGCTTCGTGGCCGGCGTGCTCGACGCCAAGATGGACCAGGTCTATCTGCAGGTCTTCGACGGCGGCACGGCCCTGATGGCCCCCGACGCCCTGGAGGTCGGCGTGGCCGCCGCGCGCCTGGCCGAGCTGTGGTCCGGCGGTCCGGCGACGCTGGTCGGCTCGGGCGCGCCGCTGGTTGCCGAGGTGCTGCCCGGCGCGACCGTGCTGACGCCGGCCTTCGTCGACCCCGTCGCGATCGCCCGCCTGGCCGCCGCCCGTCCCGTCCCGACCCATTCGCCCCGGCCGCTCTATCTGCGCGCGCCCTACGCCGTGGCGCCGGCGGCATGATCCTGCGTCCCGTCGGGCTGGAAGCCTGCTTCACCCTGGCCGACCTGCACGACCGCGCCTTCGACCGGCCCTGGTCGGCGGAAGAGTTCGAGAGCCTGCTGAAAAGCCCCGGCGCCTTCGCCGTGCTGGGCGAGGCGGGCGATCCGGAGGAACCCAAGGGTTTCATCCTCTGCCGCGCCGTGGCCGGCGAGGCCGAGATCCTGACCGTGGCCGTCGATCCGGCCGCCCGTCGCCGCGGCTGGGGCGCGGCCCTGGTCGAAATGGCCGCCGGCGTCGCCAAGGAGGCCCGCGCCTTCGAGATGTTCCTGGAGGTCGCGGCCGACAATATCGCGGCGATCAAGCTCTACGAAGCCACCGGTTTTGAGCGTGTCGGCCTGCGAAAGGGTTATTATCCCCATCCGGATGGGGCCAAGGACGCCGTGCTGATGCGTCGGGCGCTTAACAGCTAGCGACCAAGCCCCTATCTTGCCCGCGAATCTTGCAGGAGACGCCACAGTGGATCGCCTCGAAAAGCTCTGCATCGAAAAGGGCATGCGCATGACCGACCAGCGTCGGGTCATCGCCCGCGTGCTGTCGGCCGCCACCGATCACCCGGATGTCGAAGAGCTGCACCGTCGCGCCCACGCCGTGGACCCGCACATCTCGATCGCCACGGTCTACCGCACCGTCCGGCTGTTCGAGGAAAGCGGGATCATCGAGCGCCACGACTTCCGCGACGGCCGCTCGCGCTACGAAGAGACGCCCGACCACCACCACGACCACCTGATCGACATGAAGACCGGCAAGGTCGTCGAGTTCGTGGACGAGGAGATAGAGGCCCTGCAGAACGCCATCGCCAAGAAGCTGGGCTACAAGCTGGTGGACCACCGGCTGGAGCTGTACGGGGTTCCGATCGAGGAGTGATCCTCGCACTTGCCCCCACCTGACCGCTTCGCGGTCTGTCCGCCCCCGTAGGGGGCGGAGCCTCGCGCTCTAGGCTCTTCCCCCTCTGGGGGAAGACGACCGCGAAGCGGTCCGTAGGGGGCAAGTGTGGCGCCCGCGTCCTTGCATGCAGGGCCCCTCGCGCTCATAACGCCCCGCATGAGCGAGACCCCGCAAAAGCGCCTCTATATCAAGACCTACGGCTGTCAGATGAACGTCTACGACAGCGAGCGCATGGCCGATGTCCTGCGTCCGCTGGGCTATGGCGTGGTCGATGACCCCGAAGGCGCCGATCTGGTGGTGCTCAACACCTGCCACATCCGCGAGAAGGCCACCGAGAAGGTCTATTCGGAGTTGGGCTACATCAAGCAGATGAAGGGCCGCAAGGCCGAGGCCGGCGGCAAGATGACCATCGCCGTGGCCGGCTGCGTGGCCCAGGCCGAGGGCAAGGAGATCATGCATCGCCAGCCGGCGGTCGATCTGGTCGTCGGCCCGCAGGCCTATCACCAGCTGCCCGAGCTGATCGCCCGCGCCCACCGGGCCACCGGCGAGCGCCTGTCGGCCGACTTCGCCGCCGACGAGAAGTTCGACGCCCTGCCGGCCGAGCGCCACGTGACCGGCGTGACCGCCTTCCTCACCGTGCAGGAGGGCTGCGACAAGTTCTGCACCTTCTGCGTGGTGCCCTACACCCGGGGCGGAGAGTGGTCGCGGCCGCCGCAGGACATCGTCGAGGAGGCCAAGCGCCTGGCCGACCAGGGCGTGCGCGAGGTCACCCTGCTGGGCCAGAACGTCAACGCCTATGACGGCGGCGGCGAGACCCTGGCCAAGCTGGTGCGCCGCCTGGCGAAGATCGAGGGGCTGGACCGCATCCGCTACACCACCAGCCACCCGCGCGACATGGGCGAGGACCTGATCGAGGCCCACGGCGAGCTGCCGCAGCTGATGCCCTATCTGCACCTGCCGGTGCAGGCGGGCAGCGACAAGATCCTCAAGGCCATGAATCGCGACCACACGGCCGAGAGCTATGTGCGGCTGATCGAGAAGATCCGCGCCGCGCGGCCCGACATCGCCATGAGCGGCGACTTCATCGTCGGTTTCCCCGGCGAGCGCGACGGCGATTTCGACAAGACGCTCGAGCTGGTCCGCGAGGTCGGCTTCGCTTCGGCGTTCTCGTTCAAGTATTCGCGCCGCCCCGGCACCCCGGCCTCGGCCATGCCCGGCCAGGTGGACGAGGCGGTCAAGGCCGAGCGCCTGGATCGGCTGAACGCCCTGCTCGACGCGCAGCAGAAGACCTTCAACGCCGCCCAGGTCGGCAAGGTCCTGCCGGTGCTGTTCGAGAAAAAAGGCCGCAACCCCGGTCAAATCGTCGGTCGCAGTCCCTATCTGCAAGCGGTCCACGCCGTCGGGTCCGATGACCTGATCGGCAAGATCGTTCCCGTCCGCATCGAGTCGTCGGCCAAGATGAGCCTTGGCGGCGTGCTCGAGAGCCAATCCCAGCTGGAGTCCGCTTGAGCCGCACGCCTGAGTTCCTGCCCCTGTCCGACACCGCCGTCCGCGCCGTTTCCGGCCCGAACGGCCGTCACGCCGCCCTGATCGAGGACGCCTTCAAGGTGTTGATCGAGACCCCGGGCGGCGGGGTGACGATCACCGGCGACGTCAAGGCGCGGGCCGGCGCGAAGCGGGCGATCCAGGCCCTGGCCCATCGGGCCGACGCCGACGACGAGGTGGTCGAGGCCGACGTCCGCGTGGCCGTCGGCGAGGCCCACAGCGCGTCCGGCCAGGCCTCGCCCCGCGCCGTGCGCAAGGGCAGCGTCTCGCCCAAGACCAAGGGCCAGGCCCGCTACATGGAGGCCATGGCCAGCCATCCGCTGTGCTTCGGCCTGGGTCCCGCCGGCACCGGCAAGACCTTCCTGGCCGTGGCCCAAGGGGCGGGCATGCTGCTGCGCGGCGAGGTCGACCGCCTGATCGTCACCCGCCCCGCCGTCGAGGCCGGCGAGAAGCTGGGCTTCCTGCCGGGCGACCTGAACGAGAAGGTCGACCCCTACATGGCCCCCGTCTGGGAGGCCCTGACCGACATCATGGGCGCCGACCAGCTGCGCCGCCGCCGCGAGAAGCTGGAGATCGAGGTCGCCCCGATCGCCTTCATGCGCGGCCGCACCCTGAGCCACGCCTTCGTCATCGTCGACGAGGCGCAGAACTGCTCGCGCCTGCAGATGAAGATGGTCCTGACCCGCCTGGGCGAGGGCGCGCGGATGGTGGTGACGGGCGACCCGACCCAGGTCGACCTGCTGAACCCCCGCGACTCCGGCCTGGCCCACGCGGTGTCGATCCTGGAAGGGGTCGAGGGCGTGGCGGTGTCGCGCTTCACCTCGGCCGACGTGGTGCGCCACCCGCTGGTCGAACGCATCGTCAAGGCCTACGACGCCGACGCCCTGCAGACGACGACCCGCTAGAATGACCATCACCGTCGACATCGAGATCGAGGACGAGGCCTGGACCCAGGCCGAGCCGGAGGTCGAGGCCCAGGTCTGGCGCGCCGCCCAGGCCGTGCTGGACGCCCACGAGGACATCGAAGGGCAGGGGATCGTCATCCTGCTGGCCGACGACGACAGCGTCCAGGCGCTGAACCGCGACTTCCGCCAGAAGGACTACGCGACCAACGTCCTGTCCTTCCCTTCGCCGCCCAATCCGGAAGGCCAGATCGGCGACATCGCCCTGGCGTTCGGGGTCTGCGCCCGCGAGGCGGCCGAGCAGGGCAAGCCTCTTGCGCACCATTTGCAACATCTGGTGGCGCATGGGGTGCTTCATCTCTTAGGATACGACCATCAGGACGACGGCGAGGCCGAGGCCATGGAAGCGTTCGAGCGCGAGATCCTCGCGGGCTTGGACATTCCCGACCCCTATGCCGAACCCGCGTCGACCGAGGGATAACCAAGCAGGGCATGCCCAGCGACGACCAGAGTTCCCCGCCCGCCGGTTCGACTCGCTTGAGTCGGGGCGTGCGGGCGTTCTTCCGTAAGATGCGCAAGGACCTTGCCGGCCGGCGGGTTCCGGGCTTGGCCGAGGCGACGCGTCCGGCCGATCCCGCCCTGGCCCACGAGGTCGATCTGGTCGATCAGGCCGAGGCCTTCCAGAGCCTGCGGGTGGCCGACGTGATGACGCCGCGCGCCGACATCGTCGCCGTCGAGGTGAGCACGCCGTTCGAGGCCCTGGTGGCCCAGTTCACCGAGGCCGAGCACTCACGGATGCCGATCTACCGCGAGACCCTCGACGACCCGGTCGGCGTGATCCACGTCAAGGACGTGTTCCGCCTGCTGGCCGCCGACGACAGGCGGCCGGGTCCGTCGGACCAGATCCTCCAGCGGCTGCGGCGCGAGGCGCTGTACGTGCCGGCCTCGATGCGGGCCGCCGACCTGCTGCTGCGCATGCGCACCAGCCGCATCCACATGGCCCTGGTCATCGACGAGTTCGGCGGCACCGACGGCTTGGTGACCATGGAGGACCTGATCGAGGCGGTGGTCGGCGAGATCGACGACGAGCACGACGACGCCCAGGTCTCCAACATCGTCGCCCGTCCGGGCGGCCTGTTCGAGGTCGACGCCCGCGCGCCCCTGGAGGACCTGGAGGCCGCCCTCGACACCGATCTGGCCCCGCCGGACATGGAAGAGGACATCGACACCGTCGCCGGCCTGGTCGTGGCCCTGGCCGGCCGCGTGCCGCAAAGGGGCGAGGTGATCGCCCACCCGGCGGGCTTCGACCTGGAAGTGGTCGAGGCCGACCCGCGCCGCGTGCGCCGGGTGCGGGTGCGTCCGGCCGTGGCCCTCGAGTCTGGCGTGGAAGCGGCCGAGCCGCCCGGCCGCGTGGCCGCTTCGTGAACCTGCCGGCCCTGCCGAAGTCGACGCCGTGGCGGGTGCGCGGCCTGGCGCTGCTGGCGGGCCTGGCCGCCGCCCTGGCCCATCCGCCGTTCGGGATCCTGCCGGGCCTGCTGGGCTACGCGGTCCTGCTGTGGCTGCTCGACACGATCGACGGCCCCCGGCCGCTGCGCTCGGCCTTCCTGCGCGGCTGGCTGATGGGGCTGAGCTATTTCGCCCTCTCCACCTGGTGGATCGCCGAGGCCTTCATGGTCGACGCCGCCAACCAGGGCTGGATGGCCCCGTTCGCCGTGGCCGCCATGGCCGCCGGCATGGCGCTGTTCTGGGGGTTGGGAGCGGTGCTCTACCGCCTGATCCGTCCCGCGGGCGTGCGGCGGGTGCTGGTGTTCGCCGGCGCCTTCGCCCTGCTGGAATGGACCCGCGGCCACATCCTGACCGGCTTTCCCTGGAACCTGCCGGGCGAGACCTGGCGGGCCGGCTCGGCCGTGTCGCAGTTCGCCGGCGTGGTCGGCGCCTACGGCCTGACCTGGATCACCCTGGCCATCGCCGCCGTCCCGGCGGTGTGGCGCGACGGCAGGCGCGGCCGGATCGCGGTCGGCGCGGCCGCCGTCGCCCTGGTCGGGCTGTTCGTCGGCGGGGCGCTGGCCCTGTCCCGGCCGCCGTCCGCGCCGGGGCCGGCCCTGACCGTCCGCGTCGTCCAGGCCGACATCCCCCAGGAGTCGAAATGGGACGCCCAGCGCTTCGCCCAGATCGTCCAGGCCTATGTCTCGCTGACCGCCAAGCCCTACGCCGGCAAGCCCGCCGACATCGTCGTCTGGCCCGAGGGCGCCCTGCCGCTGGCCATCAACGACTACATGGTCCCCGGCAGCTGGGTGCGGCAGGACATCGTCGCCGCCCTCCGGCCCGGCCAGCTGATGCTGCTGGGCGGCTACCGCTACGAGGGGCCGCCCGACAAGCCGGTCTACTACAACAGCCTGGTCGCCCTGCGCCGGACGGCCGACGACGTCGTCGTGGTCGGGATCTACGACAAGCACCGGCTGGTGCCGTTCGGGGAATATCTGCCCGCCGACGCCCTGATGACCAGGATCGGCTTCAAGAGCATGGCCCACCTGGGCGACGGCTTCGCCACCGGGCCCAAGCCCGCGCCGCTGCGGGTGGCGCCGGACCTGCTGGTGCAGCCGCTGATCTGCTACGAAAGCCTGTTCCCGCGCCTGGCCAAGCCGGTTCCCGGGGTGCGGGCGATCGTCAACGTCTCGAACGACGCCTGGTTCGGAGTCACCTCCGGGCCGCTGCAGCACCTGAACCTGGCCAGCTATCGCGCGATCGAGACCGGCCTGCCGCTGATCCGCGCCACGCCCACGGGCGTCTCCGCCCTGATCGACGCGCGGGGAAGAATTTTGCCCGGCGCCCGCTTGAAACTTGGCGAATCAGGGGTGATCGACGGTAAGGTTAGCGAAGTCGGTTCGCCGACCCTGTTCTCCAAGCTTGGGCACTGGCCGTTCGGACTGCTGCTTTTGGTTTCATTCCTCGCCGCGATTCGCGTTCCAGGAGGTCGAGGCTTGGAAAAAGGTCTAAACTGAAACAGACAAGCTTTCAGATACCCGTGGCTTCCTCCCAGTGATTGAAACGGCATGAACACGATTCCTGAAGAACGTTCCCCCAATCCGGTCGATCTGCACGTCGGCGCCCGGATTCGCATGCGCCGCAAGATTCTCGGCGTCAGCCAGGAGCGTCTGGCGGACGACCTGGGCCTGACCTTCCAGCAGGTGCAGAAGTACGAGCGGGGGGCCAATCGCGTCAGCGCCTCCAAGCTGTACGAGATCGCCAAGAGCCTGCAGTCGTCGGTGTCCTACTTCTTCGAGGGCCTGGCCGATCCGACCGACCTCGAGGGCTTCGAGGAAAACGGCTCGGAGCAGTTCGTGCACGACTTCCTGATGACCCCGGAAGGTCTGGAACTGGCCGCGCTGTTCCCGCGCATCGGCAAGTCCCGCGTCCGTCGCCGCATCCTCGACCTCGTCCGCTCGATGGCCGAGGACATGATCGACGAAGACGCCGAGGCCTGATTTCAGGCCGATCTGGACCTGGGCGGCGCAGGCCGCCAGGGCGTGGTCGCCGGAAGCGCCTGTCGGTTTCGGCGTCCGCCACGCCCTAAAGGCTTGATTCAGGGCCTTTTTGGACGCCTCACGGAGTTCCATGTGAGGCTAAAAGGCTCCGGGGCGTCTTGCGGACATAAACTTATCTTTATATGTTCCGCCTAGTCCCTCGGGCAGACCGTCCGCGTGGGCGACGTCATGTCCGGAGCTGACCCTTGAGCCGTTCTTCCTACATCTTCACCAGTGAAAGCGTTTCCGAAGGCCATCCGGACAAGGTCGCCGATCGGATCAGCGACACCGTCGTCGACGCCTTCCTGTCCGCCGACCCCGAAGCGCGTGTCGCCTGCGAGACCCTGGTCACCACCAACCGCATCGTCCTGGCGGGCGAAGTGCGCGCCGGCAAGCCGGGCGGCGACAAGGCCGCCAACAAGCAGCTGACCAAGGACATCATCAAGTCGCTGGAGCCCAAGGTCCGGGCCGCGATCAAGGACATCGGCTACGAGCAGAAGGGCTTCCACTGGGAGAAGGCTAAGTACGCCTGCTACCTGCACGGCCAGTCGGCCCACATCGCCCAGGGCGTGGACGCTTCGGACAAGAAGGACGAAGGCGCCGGCGACCAGGGCATCATGTTCGGCTACGCCAGCACCGAGACCCCGGAGCTGATGCCGGCCACCCTGCAGTACAGCCACAACATCCTCAGCCGCCTGGCCCAGCTGCGTCACAGCGGCGAGTTGCATGAGCTGGAGCCCGACGCCAAGAGCCAGGTGACCCTGGAATACGACGCCAACGGCAAGCCGGTCCGCGTCGTCTCGATCGTCGTGTCGCACCAGCACAAGAAGAAGATCGACGGCAAGTCCGCGACCTCCAAGCGCGTGCTGGACCTGATCAAGCCGCACATCCTGCCGATCTTCCCGGAAGGTCTGATCACCAAGAAGACCCAGTGGCTGGTCAACCCGACCGGCCGCTTCGAGATCGGCGGCCCGGACGGCGACGCCGGCGTCACCGGCCGCAAGATCATCGTCGACACCTACGGCGGCGCGGCCCCGCACGGCGGCGGCGCGTTCTCGGGCAAGGATCCGACCAAGGTCGACCGTTCGGCCGCCTACGCCTGCCGCTACCTGGCCAAGAACGTCGTGGCCGCGGGTCTCGCCGAGCGCTGCACCATCCAGATCGCCTACGCCATCGGCGTGGCCCAGCCGGTCTCGTTCCACGTCGACCTGCACGGCACCGGCAAGGTCGATCCGGCCCAGCTGGAGAAGCTGCTGCCGCAGCTGATCGGCGGCGCCACCCCGCGCGCCATCCGCGAGCACCTGCAGCTGAACAAGCCGATCTACGCCCGCACCGCCGCCTACGGCCACTTCGGCCGTACGCCGGACAATCAAGGCGGCTTCTCGTGGGAGAAGACCGACCTGGTGTCGGAGCTGAAGGGCCTGGCTTAAGCCATGAGCGGCCCCCGGAGAGAAATCTGGGGGCCGTCCTATACCGAAGCCGAACTCGACGCCGCCCAGGCGCGGTTCGGCTTTTTCTTTCCGCCCGACCTGCGGGCGCTGCTGCTGAAGCACCGGATCGCCGGCGCCCTGGACTGGACCCGCGATCACGAGAAGCTCGCCGAGAGCTTCGCCTGGCCCTACGAGGGCCTGCTGTTCGACGTGGAGGAAAGCGACCTCTGGTGGCCCGAATGGGGCCCGCGTCCCGCTGATCCCGCCGAGCGGGCGGCCGTGCTGCGCCGGGTCGTGGACGCCGCGCCCAGGCTGATCCCCGTCTACGGCCATCGCTACATGCCCGAGACGCCGCGCGAGGCGGGCAACCCGGTCTTCTCGGTCTATCAGGCCGACATCGTCGTCTATGGCCGGGACCTGGACACCTATATCGACCACGAGTTCCTGACCGACCCTCTGGATTTCAATCTGGAGGACGAGGGCAGGACGATCCCGTTCTGGTCGGAGATGGTCCGCCGGGGATATTCGACGGCGCCCTAGCTCCCGGGCCGGTCAGGCGCTAAGACCCCGCCCCATGACCAACCCCCAGCAACCCCACGGGCCGCTGCGCTCGTTCGGCCGCCTGAAGTCGCGGCCGGTGAAGCCGCGCCAGCAGGCCCTGCTCGACAGCCTGCTGCCTACCATCGCCGTGCCCCAGGCCCCGTTCCAGCCGCGCGACCTGATGCCGGAGGCCACGGAAGTCTGGCTGGAGATCGGCTTCGGCGGCGGCGAGCACATGGCCGCCCAGGCGGGCAAGCGCCCCGACGTGCTGGTGATCGGCGCCGAGCCCTTCGTCAACGGCGTGGCCAGCGCCGTGCGCCACGTCGAGGAGCAGGGGCTGAAGAACGTCCGCATCCACGAGGGCGACGCCCGCGACGTGGTGGGCTGGCTGCCCGACGCCTCGGTGGACCGGCTCTTCATCATGTTCCCCGATCCCTGGCACAAGGCCCGCCACAACAAGCGCCGCCTGATCCAGCCGGCCTTCGTGGCCGAACTGGCGCGGGTGCTGAAGCCGGGCGCGGCCTTCCGCTTCGCCACCGACTGGGCCGACTACGCCGAGTGGACGGTCGAGCGGGTGCTGGCCGACCCGGCCTTCCGCTTCGCCGACGCGGACGCCGACCGCAACGCTGCCCCGGCCGACCACGTCACCACCCGCTACGAGGAAAAGAAGCTGGGCGACTGCGCGCCGGTGTTCCTGGCCTTCGTCAGGGCCTAGCTCACCAGCGGTCCAGGCCCGAGCGGTCCGGCGTCTCGCGCATGCTGGCGGTCAGGTGCGGCACGATGAAGTCGATGAAGGCCCGGATGCGCGGGACCTGCCGCAGGTCCTGACGGGTCAGCACCCAGAATGAGGCCTGGCCCGGGATGGTGACCGGCTGGCACCAGACCAGGTCGGGATGGCGGTCGCCCAGGCCCGAGGGCAGGGCGGCCAGGCCCAGCCCCGCCGCCACGGCGTTGACGATGTTGTTCATGGTGCTGCAGCGCAGGGGCCCGGCGCCGCCCGCGGCCTCGCGCAGCCAGGTGAGGGGCGGCAGGTCCTTCAGGGCGCCCTCGCCATCGACCACCGCGTGGCCGGCCAGGGCCTCGCGGGTGGTCGGCGCGCCGTGCGCGTCGGCGTAGGCCCGGCTGCAGAACACGCCCCAGTAGTCGTCGGCGACCTTTCGGGCCACCAGGCTCGAGGATTCCAGGCCGTAGCTGGCGCGCAGGGCGATGTCGGCCTCGCCCTTCTCGATGTCCAGGAAGGCGTCGGTCAGGACCAGGTCGATCTGGATGTCGGGATAGAGGCGGCGGAACTCGCCCAGGGCCGGCACCACGCCGATGGTGGCCAGGGCCTCGCTGGTGGTCAGGCGCACCACGCCGGCCATCTCCCGGCGCCGGGCGGCCAGGCGATGCTCGACGGCGAGGGCGGCCTTCTCCACCGCCTCGGCGTGGGCCAGCAGGTCGGCGCCCGCCTCGGTCAGGTTGGCCCCGGCCCGGTCGCGCTCGAACAGCTTGACCCCGCCGGCGGCCTCCAGGGCGTCCAGCCGCCGCGCGACGGTGGTCTGGTTGACGCCCAGGCGCTTGGCGGCCCCCAGGGTGCTGCCGGCCCGGGCCACGGCCAGGAAGTGGCGAAGATCGTTCCAGTCGAACATCCGGCCATTCTGCGAAATCGCAGAGCCGGTTTGCAAGAACACTGATCGCCGAATGTCGCGCGCGCCGCTAGTGGGACGCCCTCGTTTCCCATGCAAGGCCGCCCGCCCCGGGCCGCAGGAGCTCCGATGTCCTATCTTCCGGCCCACGCCGCCGCCCACGACCTCTACGGCGCGATCCACAAGGGCCTGCGCTACGCCCAGGCTCGCCTGCTGACCCGCCTGGGCGCCGTCGCGCCGGACGACGGGGCGGCCGTGGCCGAGCTCCTGGCCGACCTGCGGGCCCATCTGGGCGCCCGCGCCTGCCAGATCGACTTCGAGCGGCGCGAGATCCTGGTTCCCCTGGAGACCCGCGCGCCGGGCGCGGTCACCGAGCTGGCCGAGGGGCACGCCCGCCGCCTGGCGCACCTGCCGATCCTGGAGACGCTGGCCGCCGAGGTCGAGCTGGCCCGGCCCCGCCGGCGCGACGCCGCCCTGCACGGCCTCTACCTGGCCTTCTCGCGGTTCGTGGCCGAGGACCTCGTCCAGATGGCCGAGGAGGAGGAAGAGTTCTCGCCGGTGCTGCAGGCCCTGTTCGCCGACGCCGAGCTGGTCGCCATGGAAGCGCGCATGCGCGGCGCCCTGGGCGACGAGGACCTGATCGACCTGGCGCGGATCATGGCGCCGGCCGCGCGGCCGGACGAGCGCCTGGCCCTGCTGCGGGCGGTGCGCGCGGACATGGTGCGCCGGGCCGACCCGCCGGAGGGCTTCGCCGCGCTGCTGGCCCTGGGCGTGCGGCCCGCCCTGGCCCCCGCCGACTGGGCGGTGCTGGAAGCGGGTCTCGCGGCCTGAGGCGCGCGAACGAAAAAGGCCGGTCCCTGGGGACCGGCCTTTGGTGTCTCAGTAGCTCTCGTCGTGGCGCTTGATCGCGGCGCGGATGATCTCGGCGGTCTCTTCCGGATCGGCCCAGCCGGTGATCTTGGTCGACTTGCCCTTTTCCAGGTCCTTGTAGTGCTGGAAGAAGTGGGCGATCTGCTCGGTCAGGATCACCGGCAGGTCGCGCCAGCTGGTCACGCCCGTGTAGAACGGGTGCAGCTTGTCGACCGGCACGGCCAGGATCTTCTCGTCCGACCCGGCCTCGTCGACCATCATCAGGGCGCCGATCGGGCGGCAGCGGATGATCGCGCCGGGCACCACCGGGGTCGGGCCCACGACCATGATGTCGGCCGGGTCGCCGTCGTCGGCCAGGGTGTGCGGGATGAAGCCGTAGTTGGCCGGATAGAACATCGCCGTGTGCAGGAAGCGGTCGACCATCAGCGCGCCGCTGGCCTTGTCGATCTCGTACTTCACCGGCTCGCCGCCTTGCGGGATCTCGATGACGGCGTTCAGGTCGTACGGCGGGTTCACGCCGACGGCGATCTTGGAGAGGTCCATTGTGACTCTTCGTTTGGGAAAGGTCCCGCGGGGAGGCGGGCCTGCGCGGGGGCGCTTATAGGCCACAAGTGCTGCGGTGCGGAAGAGGCGACGAACTTGACGCGAGGCCGGATGCGTCCGAAGCCTTCCGGAGGAGGAGGCGCTGTGGATGATGCTGCGGAGATGTATGGGCTTTGCCTCGGCGATCGGCGTCGTCCTTTTGTCGGATCCTGCGTTTAGTCAGGCGTCGGACTATGTTCGGACCGATCCCCACGTCAGACTGAGAACACAGGCGGGCTTGCCCGTCGCAAGTGCGGTCGGCGATATCCGCATTCTCAACGAGGCCTATCTCGCCGGCGGTGGCGCGAGCAGCCTCGTCGCGCGTCGCGGACGGTCGGGACGTTGGACGGTGTCGTTTGTCATCCAGAGGCCCGGCGATCCGACCCAGTCCTGGACCTTGGGGCGCACGACAGCGGCCGCCCTGGAAAAGGTGCTGGACGATCCGGGCGCCTTCGCGCCTCAACCTGCCCCCGCCGAGTTCGCCAGCTGCCTGGACCCGCCCTTCACCCGCATGGAGGTGAGCTGGAAGGGACGAACGGAAGTCATCCAGCAGGACTGCGGGACCTGGGGCGCGGTCGCCCGTATCCAGAATCTTCTGGAATCTGGCATGCCGGACTAGGGGCTTCCAACCGCCAGAACATCGCGCTATATAAGCCCTACATCGTCCGTTAGCGCTGATTGGCGCTTTCGAGCGGCGGCCCGAAAGGCTGCCGCTTTTTCTTTGGCCGCTCGCCAGCTTGAGCGTGTCGGCCCCAGTGAGTTGAGACAAACGTGCGCGGCAAGACGCGGGAAGACCTGGACCTGATCGAGCTGCTCGATCCTGTCGCCGACAGCGTCGGCTACGAGATCGTGCGCCTTCGCCTGATGGGCGGCGCCGAGCAGCGTCGCCTGCAGATCATGGCCGAACGCCCCCTCCTTGAGGATGGGACGGGCGGCGACATGAACGTCGAGGATTGCGCCAAGCTGTCGCGCGCCATCTCCGAGGTGATGGACGCCGCCGACCCGATCGCCGGCGAATACACCCTGGAAGTCTCCAGCCCGGGCGTCGACCGCCCGCTGACCCGGCTGAAGGATTTCGACACCTATGCGGGCCTCGAGATCCGTATCGAGCTGGACCGCGTCGCCGAGGGCCGCAAGCGCTTCAAGGGCGAGCTGGCCGGCGTCGAGGACGGCCAGGTGGGCCTGAACATCGAGGGCGAGGACGACACCACCGTCTATTTCCCGTTCGACTGGATCGTCGAGGCCAAGCTGGTGCTCACCGATCAACTGATGAAGCGGGGCGCCGAACAGCGCGCCGCCCGCGTCAGCGCCGAAGGCGATGACGCCGACCAAGATGATGTCGGAGCCGAGGGCGACGACAGCGATATTGACCTGTCCGAAAGTGAAGAGGACTGACCATGGCCATCGGCATTTCCGCCAACCGCCTCGAACTGCTGCAGATCGCCGACGCCGTCGCGCGCGAAAAGGGCATCGAGAAGGAAGTCGTCATCGAGGCGATCGAGGACGCCCTGCAGAAGGCCGCCCGGGCCCGCTACGGCGCCGAGCACGATATCCGCGTCAAGATCGACCCGCGCACCGGCGAGACCACCCAGAAGCGGGTGATCGAGGTCGTGCCGGACGACTTCGAGCTGGAAGGCGAGATCGGCAAGGTCCAGCTGTCGTCGGCCAAGCGCACCTGGCGCGACGCCGAGGTGGGCAAGATCTACGAAGAGGCCCTGCCGCCGTTCGAGATCGGCCGCGTCCAGACCCAGATGGCCCGCCAGGTCGTCATGCATAAGGTCCGCGAAGCCGAGCGCGAGCGCCAGTACGACGAGTACAAGGACCGCGCCGGCGAGATCGTCAATGGCAGCGTCAAGCGCGTCGAATACGGCAACGTCATCGTCGACCTGGGCCGCGGCGAAGGCATCATGCGCCGCGACCAGTCGATCCCGCGCGAGAACTTCAACGTCGGCGACCGCATCCGCGCCTACATCTACGACGTCCGTCGCGAGACCAAGGGCCCGCAGATCATGCTGTCGCGCGCCCACGGCGGCTTCATGGCCAAGCTGTTCGCGCAGGAAGTGCCGGAAGTCTACGACGGCGTCATCGAGATCCGCGCCGTGGCCCGCGACCCGGGCTCGCGCGCCAAGATGGCCGTGATCTCCAACGACTCCAGCATCGACCCGGTCGGCGCCTGCGTCGGCATGCGCGGCTCGCGCGTCCAGGCCGTGGTGGCCGAGCTGCAGGGCGAGAAGATCGACATCATCCAGTGGTCCGAGGACGAGGCGACCTTCATCGTCAACGGCCTGGCCCCCGCCGAAGTCTCCAAGGTCGTCATGGACGAGGAAGACGAGCGCGTCGAAGTGGTGGTGCCGGACGAGCAGCTGTCGCTGGCCATCGGCCGTCGCGGCCAGAACGTCCGCCTGGCCTCGCAGCTGACCGGCTGGCAGATCGACATCATGACCGAGAGCCAGGAAAGCGAGCGCCGCCAGCGCGAGTTCTCCGAGCGCACGGCCCTGTTCCAGGAAGCCCTGGACGTCGACGAAGTCATCGCTCAGCTGCTGGTCACCGAAGGCTTCGCGGCCGTCGAGGACGTGGCCTATGTCGAGCCGCACGAGATCGCGGCCATCGAGGGCTTCGACGACGAGACCGCCGAGGAACTGCAGACCCGCGCCCGCGAATTCCTGGAAAAGGAAGCCGCCGCCCTGGACGCCAAGCGTCTGGAGCTGGGCGTCCAGGACGAGCTGCTGACCATCGAGGGCGTGACCCTGCCGGTGGCCGTGGCCCTGGGCGAAGGCGACGTGAAGTCGATCGAGGACCTGGCCGGCCTGATCCCGGACGACCTGCGCGGCTGGTTCGAGACCAAGGACGGCGAGCGCGTGCGTGAAGCCGGCATCCTGGACAGCTTCAACCTGTCGCCGGAAGACGCCGAGGCCCTGATCATGCGCGCCCGCATCGTCATGGGCTGGGTCGAGGCCCCGCCGGAACCGGAATACGTCGAGGAAGAGGAAGGCGAGTTCGAGGAAGAGGCGGGCGACGAGCCGGCCGAGGCCTCGGAGGAAGAAGCCCCCGAAGCCGAAGACGAAGCCAAGGAAGACTGATCTGGATCCCGGGCCTCCGACGCAAGTCGGAGGCCCGGCGCCTTTAGAGACCCCCAACCAAACCCTGATGACCGACGCGACCGCCCCCAAGACCCACGCCGAGGCCAGCCGCCAGCGCAAGGACATCGTCCTGGGCGAGGCGACCGACGAGGCGCGCCTGGTGCGGTTCGTGGCGGGCCCCGACGGGACGGTGGTCCCGGACGTGGCGCGCAAGCTGCCCGGCCGCGGCATGTGGGTGGACGCCACCCGCGAGGCGGTGACGACCGCCGCCAAGAAGGGCCTGTTCTCGCGCTCGGCCAAGGCCAAGCTCACCGCGCCGGCCGACCTGGCCGACCAGGTGGAACGGCTGCTGGTCCGGCGGGTTCTGGACGGGCTGGGACTTGCACGGCGCGGCGGAACGATTATCTCAGGCTTCGAAAAGGTCTCCTCGGCCCTGGCCTCGGGACAGACCGCCTGGCTGATCGAGGCGTCCGACGGCGCCGCTGACGGTCGCCGGAAGATTCTCACCGCGGTCCACAAGGCCCCGAACAGCCCCAAAATCTGCGGGATGTTCACGTCCGACGAATTGGGTTTGGCCTTGGGTGGGGAGAATGTGATACACACGGCGCTCCTTGCCGGGCGCGGCACTGATCGCTGGACTTTGGACGTCGAGCGGTTATCAGGCTTCCGCCCACTCCTTCCCTCGAGTTGGTCGGCGAGTTGGCGCGAGGAGCCCTAGGCCCCTGGCCTCGACGAATGGCTTTCATTCGTCGTCGACAGAGGTCTGGAACTTGAAATGAGGAGCGTGATCCGCTCCTGAGCGAAGGGTCGGGAAACGCGCTTTCTTCGGAAAGTACGTCCAGGCCCCTTTCTCGTATGGATCGAACGTTTTTTGGCCGGCCCCCCGGCGGAAGTACAAGCGAGCGCATGAGCGACGAGAACGATAACGGTCGGCCTGGTTCCAACCCCGGCGGGCGAGCGCCCATCACGCTGAAGCCCCGTCAGGGTTCTGTCAGCGCCGGCGTCGTGAAGCAGAGCTTCAGCCACGGCCGCACCAAGACGGTGGTGGTTGAAACCAAGCGCGTGCGCCCGCACGCGCCGCCGACCGGCAACCTGGCCGCGCCGTCCTCGGCCGAACGCCGTCAAGGCGACGCCCCGCGTCAGCCGTCGTCGTCGCAAGGCGGCGGTTCGGCCGGCGGCCTCTCGCAAAGCGAGATGGTGGCCCGCCAGCGCGCCATCGAGGCCGCCC